>NZ_JAKKRK010000028.1:0-67352 GCF_025654545.1 Shewanella sp. SM20
TTCGACCTAACTCAGTCAAGGTCAGTGTCTTACATTCAATCAGTGCCTTAGAGGCCAGCATCAAGCTGTTTAATCGTTTTAGGTGAAGTTCTGGGCAGTATTGGTGTAAAGAATGTTGTAGGATATTGGCTTCGCGCATCTTGTTGTCCAAGTGTAGTTTTTAGCGAAACCATTTGATCATGCAACAAGATGCGCTTCCACTCTAATTTGATGATTTATTTGTAAATCATCAGGGGATTCTTCAGTACAGAGTATCTACAACCCATTCTCTGTTTTAGTCTATTCACTTTTTTGTTATCTCTTAGCGGCGATTTACTCAGAGCACAAGGAAAAGTCGTGGTGATGCTGCTGGTTATCTTGTTGTCGGCGGTCATGAACATCTTGTTCGATACACTCTTTATTGCTGTTTTGGAGATGGGCGTGAGTGGTGCGGCGTGGGCAACGGTGGCGGGTCAATGTGTGAGTCTATTTATCGCTGTTGTCTATTTTGTCCCAAATAACCGCTTTGCCAGTAAACAGGTGCTTCATAAGCAAGCTACCCAGCCTATTTTTTTTAGAATGGAGCAGATAAAGCTCAACCTCACTGAGATAAAAGCGATTCTTGGCTTGGGTAGCCCTATATTATTGTCATATCTTGGGATTGCCTGCGTGATCTCATCGGTAAATCATATTTTAGTCAGTCATTTAGCCAATGTAGCGCCCAATACGCCAGCCGCGAATGAGGTTGCGTACATGATCAGCGCTTATGGTTTGATCGGACGCTTTAATATCTTTATCGCCCTGCCGCTCATGGCTCTCACCAGTGCAGCACAAACAATCAGTGCGTATAACTATGGGGCGATGGCATCTTCTCGGGTGTTAGCGTGTGCTAAATGGGGGATCGTCTTGACCTGCTGTTATCTGAGTGTCGTGACAATTATACTTATGGGGTTTCCTACCTTGGTTTTTGGTATTTTCACCGATGATCCAGCACTCATTGGCGCTTGTATTAAGATTTCGAGTGTGACGTTTATCGCTTTACCTTTGGCGGGGATCACAGGTATTGCGATTGCTGTGTATCAAGGCACAAATCGCCCTAAGCTTGCATTGCTATTATCTGGGATAAAAATCTATGGTTTGTTACTGCCCCTGCTGGTCCTGTTACCTCAACTATCCTTTGCAGATATTTCATTTATCACAGGTGCATTAAACATTAATATTATGCAAAACGCTTTGATTGAGTTATGGATGGCCTTTCCAATTGCGGACATCTTAGGTTGTCTCTTGAGTTTATTGATCATCAGTATTTGGCCTTTCATTCACGTGCCGCGAGCAAATCGAGTCAGTCATGGAGGTAATGCAAAATGAAGTTAGCCAAGATGAAAGACTCAAGCGCCATCGCATTAAATGAAACCAAAGTTCGCGCTAAAAAACTGCTCAAAGCTTGTCAGCAGGATGAGCCGTTAGCCAAGCAAAGAGTCGCGACCTTAATGGCGAAATTGGGCATATCACACTCAGCTCTCCAGCTTAAGCATTGCCAACAAGTGATCACACGTGAGCTAGGTTTTATCGATTTTCATCATTGCCAGCGAGTCCTGTCGGGTCAAGCCATACTCGGGGATGATTGGGGAGGCTTATTCCACACTAAGCAATGCGACACATTACTCAATCATTGGTTTACTGGCTATTTAGCCGCGCGTGAGTTTAATGCGCAAGCTGAGGACACATTGCTACTCCCCTACAAGAAGCAGTTTTTTGTAGTGGAGCGGCAGGATTACTGCAATGCGCTGAATTTGCAGATAATTTTGCAACCAGTGGATAACGCTGGCGAACCGACAACACTCCAGGATCTGGTGAGCAGCTATGCTAATGCAGATTGGCATTCCTTTGCTCTTGCCATGGTCCAACACAAACTCCCCAAAGTGTAATGATGGCTGAGATTGTCTGGCATCATGTTGAATGAGGAAATCTAGAGTTAAATAATACAAGCAAAGTCATCATTGCTGATGGCTTTGCTTGTGAAATATGGCTGAAACACTGCGTTTCGAATCAGCAACGTAAGGCTAAAACAGCTAAAACAGCTAAAATGCAAAAAGCCGCTAATTGCTTAGCGGCTTTTTGACTAAATATGGCGGAGGAGCAGGGATTTGAACCCTGGGTGGGCTATAAACCCACGCCGGTTTTCAAGACCGGTGCATTAAACCACTCTGCCACCCCTCCGAACGAGGCGCATAATATAAGTAAGTCTGTTGACTGTAAAGCACTAACTCTCAATTATGCGCCAATTGTTGCTATTACACTCAATCCGCTGGATTTTGCTTCACATCGGACATTATGCCTACCCGTGCGGGATCTGGCTTAGTGAAATGTTTGGCAAAGTCGCCCCACTCTTGTTGACTCTTAAGTATATAGCCGACCACAACTAAAATAGCGCAACATAGGATACCCCAACCAATCGCCACTTCACCAAGACTTGCCCACATAGCGACTAAGCTTGATGCACCAAAGGCAATGCTGATCTGTAAGAAGTTCTGTAATCCTGCGGCCTTAGCGGCATTCTGACTAAACTGCTGTAGCGCGCTGTTCACGACTATTGGATAAATTGCACCATTGGCCGCCGCTAAAATCGAGAACGAAATAAGCAGTGGGAAAATCGTGCTCGCGGGATAAATCAGCGTGAACATGATGATCGAAATAACGCAGGCTGCGAAAACTGACAACAAGATATTGAGTGTTTGATGCCCGCCAATGCGTTTTATCAGTAACTTACTCGCATAACCACCGACAATAAACATGATGGTTTGCGGGATAAAACTTAACCCAATTTCAGTCGCTTGATAACCGTGCATTTCCATCACAATCGGCCACACAGTTAAGTAGGCAAAGAAAGCACCGGAACAGGCACCGAAGATCACGACGTTGCCTAAATAGCGGGTGTTTTTCAAAATTTGCCCATAAGATACAGCAACATGTTCACTGTGTTTATGTTGACTCTTGCCTGGAACAAAGTACAAGGTCATCAATACCAGCAGAAAAGCGATAACACACAAGGAGATAAAGATTGCACGCCAGCCTAATTCGTTCAGAATATAAGCGCCAAGGATCGGTGCTAATGCAGGCGATAATGCGACCAATGGCATAATGTTGCTGAAAATACCTTGGGCTTTATCGGCATCATATTGTTCAACCACAATAGCTTGCCAAATAACCCCTGCACTACAGGCGCCAATGGCTTGGAAGAAGCGCGCGGTATTGAGCATTAATATAGAATCACTGTTGGCAATAAACACGCTAGCAATGGCAAATAAAACAAGGCCAAAGATCAGTGCCCAACGTTTGCCGATTTTATTGACTAACGGGCCGTAAAGCAGCTGACCTAAGGCAAGACCCGCAAGGAAACAGGTCAATGACATCGCCACCTGTGATGGTGTGCTGTCAAATGAGCCTTCAATTGCTTTGAAAGCAGGCAAATACATGTCAGTGGCAATAAAGCCAAGCATGCTCAACATGGCTAAATAGAATAGAAACATAAAGAACTTTATGTTTACAAAGGTGTTACTAGACGTTTTCATAAAATAATCGTGTCAGATTGACTAAAGTGTGCAGTCTAATGACTTGTTAAATTTATTGGAAACGTTTATTTTTGACTTGTGCTATCAATTATTTTCATTGGAATGGACGTCAGTTATGCTCTCAGAACAAGCGCTAGAACTCATTGATATTGTGGCTCGTGTAGGTAGTTTCACCGCGGCGGCGAATCGGCTACATAAAGTGCCCTCTGCCGTGAGCTACGCGGTCAAGCAAATAGAAGAAGAACTCGGCGTCATTCTTTTTGAACGGCATCATCGCAGTGTAACCTTAACACCAGCGGGTGAACATTTTGTGAAGCAAGCCAGAACCTTGCTCACGCAGATGGACGAGATGAAACGTGGCACTCAGCGCGTGGCAAATGGTTGGCAACCCACCTTGTCCATAGCCCTTGATAATATCGTCCGTGCCGACAGGATCAGCGTATTAATTGCTGACTTTTATCGACACTTCCATGATATTGAATTAATTATTCGAATTGAAGTCTTTAACGGGGTTTGGGAAGCGCTCGCCACGGGTCGCAGTGATATTGCTATTGGTGCGACAACCGCAATTCCAGTCGGTGGTGTTTACCAATATAAAGACATGGGGGATATTGAGTGGGCGTTTCTTGTTAGTAAAAATCATCCCTTGGCCAGTATTGACCGCCCATTAAGTGACGATGAGCTGCGCCCTTTTCCCTCGATTTGTTTAGAAGATACCTCTCGGGAAATTCCAAAACGTATGACTTGGTTGCTAGAGAATCAACGCAGGTTAGTCGTACCTGATTGGATCCGTGCCATTAACTGTTTCCGCGAAGGTTTAGGCGTCGGTTATATGCCAGTGCATTTAGCGAGCGTGTTTATTAAGGCGGGTGCGCTTGTTGAAAAACAACTGGAAAATCCAAAGCAGACAAGCCCTTGTTGCTTGGCCTGGAATGCTGACAAGATGTCGCCTGCTCTCGCTTGGGTGCTGGAATATCTTGGCGATACTGAAAAATTGCACAAAGAGTGGCTGGCTTAAGCTTGGTTTAAACTCAATATGCTGATTTAGTCATTGAAATCAGCATTGAATGTGATTGTGTATCGTCTGCTTATGTACAGACTAAATCTTTACCTTCATAGTGGATGAAGACGCAGATACAAGAATCTTATTTTTTATGCTTTGCAGTTAAAGTTGAAATAAATAATTGAGTAAAATTTTGAAGATTAACAATTTGTTATTCATGGTTCTATGACTTTCACCCGTATCTCATGTACGGTATCATTGCACCAGTTAAGTTCATTTTAGGATTTTACGGGAACTTAGTGTGCTGTAAAAAATCAAAATGATCAGTTTGGAAATGTGTCAACGGAGATCAACATGACCCAAGAAACCTTATATTCGACGAGTGCGTCAACACTGGAAGTGAACAAACTTCTTAAAAACACTTATATGCTGTTATCGATGACATTGGCCTTCTCTGCACTGTGTGCGGGTTTGGCAATGGCATTAAATATCAGTCCATTAGTCTCCATTGGTTTATCGATTGGTGGCCTAGTACTGTTGTTTGTCACTTTACGTAAAGCCGAGTCTGCAGCGGGTATCTTCTGGGTGTTTGCCTTTACGGGTATGGAAGGTGCTTCACTGGGCTACATGCTCAATCACTACGCGGGTATGGCAAACGGTCCACAGCTGATCATGCAAGCACTGGGGTTAACGTCAGTGATTTTCGTTGCGTTATCAGCCTATGCCGTGACCACTAAGAAAGATTTCTCTTTCCTACGTGGATTCTTATTTGCCGGCTTGATTGTGGTGATCGCCGCCGCTGTGATTAATATTTTTATGGGTAACAGTGTTGCCTTTATGGCAATTAACGCGGGCTTGGCGTTACTGATGACAGGTTTTATCCTGTTTGATACTAGCCGTATCGTCAATGGCGGCGAAACTAATTACATTCGCGCGACTATCTCGTTATACCTAGACTTCTTAAACCTCTTCATCGCGCTGTTGCACCTGATGGGCATAGGCAACGATGACTAATCCTAGTTAGCGATTTTTAGCTTAACTTGCGTTAGAATGGCCCTACTTTTAGGGCCATTTTTATTTTAAATGAGCAAATTTATTATCCAAGTGAACGGGCCCGCTTATGGCACGTCGGCGAGTGTTAATGCCTTACGCTTCTCCCAAGCTGTACTTTTAGCTGGGCATCAGATTATCTGTGTGTTTTTTTATCAAGATGGCGTGTATAACTCCACAGATTTAAGCTTACCCGCCTCCGATGAAAACGATGTGATCAGTGACTGGAAACAGCTGGCGCAATCCCATCAGGTCCCGTTAGTCAATTGCGTTTCTGCAGCGCTACGTCGCGGCATTGTGAGTCACCAAGATGCTAGCGAGAATGGCCTTAGCCACTGGAATGTGGGCGAGTCATTTATTATGGGCGGCTTAGGTGAGCTAATCACAGGTATTGAATCGGCCGATCGTTTGATCAGTTTTTAACTCTCAGGGCTACTATGAAAAAATTGTGTATTCTATTTCGCTGCTCGCCACATGGTACTGTTCGTGGCCGCGAAGGTTTAGATCTTGCCCTGCTTAGCGCTAGCTTCGAACAAGAAGTGAGTTTAGTGTTTGTGGATGAAGGTGTGTTGCATTTGATTAAAGATCAACAGCCTGAGCTTATCGGTGCTAAAGATTACATCTCCACCTTTAAAGCACTGCCGCTGTATGATATTGGCTCTGTGTTTGTCTGTAAGCAATCCTTAGCCGATTACGGCTTAAGCCATGGCTTACTGTCGATCCCAGTGACAGTGGTCAACGATGAAGCCATCGCAGCCCATTTAAACCAAGTGGATGAGGTCTTAGTATTCTAATGATTTTACATCATATTCAAACATCTCCCAGTCGAGATAGCGCGCTGAAACTTTGTTTACGTTACGCCTGTAAGGAAGATGCAATTTTATTATCGAGCGATGGCGTTAACGCGTTACTGCTGCGCCAGTGGGCAATGGCATTATCGCCCTTCAAGTTGATGGTCTTAAAAGACGATGTTGTCGCACGTGGCCTATCCGAACGTTTAAAGAACGTCATGCTTATCGATTACAATGAGTTTGTGGCTCAATCATTACTCCATGACAAGGTGATAACGTGGTAAATCCATTGCAATTTAATGGCGCAGAAATCGCCCGTGACCATCAAGGTTATTTAAAAAATCTTAACGATTGGCAACCCGATATGGCCCTGTTGTTAGCGGCAGAAGAGCAAATTGTACTTACGCCAGCCCATTGGGAAGTTATTAACTTTGTTCGAGATTTCTATCTTGAATATAAAACGAGCCCTGCTATCCGTGTATTAGTTAAAGCCATTGGCCAAGCCTTAGGACCAGACAAAGGCAATTCAAAATACTTATATACCCTATTCCCGATTGGACCTGCGAAACAAGCAACGAAAATCGCGGGCCTGCCCAAACCCGCTAAGTGTATTTAATGGCAAAGGGTTAAGTCATCACGTAAACATGACACAAACAAAAAGGCATGTTCCCTTGGGAAACATGCCTTTCTTTTTACTTGAACAAAGTTGATAGGGTTATTTGACGTTTTCTAACACAACCCAGATGGCTTTGCCTACGGTGGCAAGCATTACAGCAAAAAATACTGCAATCACAGCGGTATAGGAAAGCCAACGGAGATAGCGCTGGCCTTTATCCATAGTATTATTTTGTGTTCCATTAGCCTATTTGAGTCAAACCGCCCATGTAAGGACGCAGAACTTCAGGGACTGTGATACTGCCATCAGCATTTTGATAGTTTTCTAAAATAGCCACTAAAGTACGACCCACAGCTAAACCTGAGCCGTTTAACGTATGCAATAGCGCAGGCTTATTATCTGCTTTCACGCGGTAACGTGCTTGCATACGACGGGCTTGGAAATCCTTCATGTTTGAGCAAGAAGAAATCTCACGATAGGTATTTTGTGCTGGTAACCAGACTTCGATATCGTAGGTTTTGCTTGAGCCAAAGCCCATATCGCCAGTACATAAAATCACAGTTCGATACGGTAAACCTAAACGCTGCAACACTGTTTCAGCATGACCTGTCAGCGCTTCAAGTGCCGCCATTGAATCTTCAGGCTTAACAATTTGCACCATTTCAACTTTATCGAATTGGTGCTGACGGATCAGACCACGGGTATCTTTGCCGTATGAGCCCGCTTCGCTGCGGAAACATGCAGTATGCGCAGTTAACTTTATTGGCAGCTCGTCTTCATCAACAATGCTATCGCGAACTAAGTTCGTTAATGGCACTTCTGCAGTTGGGATAAGGCTCAAACCTTGGCCTTCTTCAGTTGCAGGTTTAGTGTGGAATAAATCTTCACCAAACTTAGGTAGCTGGCCTGTGCCGAGTAAGCTTGCCTCGTTAACCAGTAATGGCACATAGGCTTCGGTATAACCGTGCTCTGTGGTATGTAAGTCCAACATGAACTGACCAATGGCGCGGTTTAAGCGGGCGACTTGGCCTTTCATTACGATAAAACGTGAGCCAGTAATTTTAACGGCATTTTTAAAATCTAAGCCGTTTAGGCCTTCGCCTAAATCGATATGATCTTTAATCGGGAAATCAAAAGTGCGTGGCGTACCCCAACGTCTCACTTCAACGTTCTCTGTTTCATCGGCACCCATTGGTACTGATTCATCAGGCAGGTTAGGCATAGACATGGCAATGGCATTGACTTCTTCAAGTACGGCCGCCAGTTCAATCTTTTTGGCATCCAACTGTGAACCTAAATCGCCCACTTGCGCCATGATCGCGTCAACATCTTCACCACGGGCTTTAGCTTGGCCAATAGATTTGGAGATGGCATTACGCGACGCTTGTAATTCTTCGGTAGCCACTTGCAGTGACTTACGCTTTTCTTCTAATTGAATGAGATGAGCTATGTCTAAAATAAAGCCACGGGTAGCCAGTCGCTCAGCGGTAACTTCTAATTCGTTGCGCAAAAATTTAGGATCTAACATGTGATATATTCTTAATAGTTAAATGCGAGAAAAAACCAGTTGTTGACCTAAGTACACCATGAATAAACATAGACTTAGATTCAACACCACATTCAAAATCGCCTTCAGCCAATCCCCTTCTTGCATCAGCAACAAGGTTTCATTAGAGAAAGTCGAAAACGTTGTCAAAGCACCTAATAGACCGATACCTATAAGCGCTTTGAGTTCAGGGCTGATATGACTCATTTGCCCCAGAGCGTAAATTACGCCCATAAAAAATGAACCTATAACATTAACCAACAGTGTACCAAAAGGAAAACTGCTGCCAAATACTTGGATCATGAATATTGAAATAAGATAGCGTAAAACTGCTCCAATTGACCCGCCGAAAGCCACTAATAAGATGTTAGTCATATCTTTTGTTCTCACTGGCTTGATCTAACTGGGCTAATTGCGCCAATTTATCTTTGATCCGCTTCTCAAACCCTCGCTCAGTCGGAAAATAAAACTGTGCTGTTTGCAGGGATTCGGGGAAATAATTTTCACCACTGGCATAGGCATTGGCTTCATCGTGGGCATATCGATACCCAGCTCCCATGCCGATGTCTTTCATTAACTGAGTCGGTGCATTGCGTAAATGGTGTGGCACTTCGACTTGCCCTGTTTCGCGAGCTAACGCACGCGCCGCCTTAAATGCGGTATACACAGCGTTGCTCTTAGGCGCACTGGCAAGATAAACAATGGCTTGTGCTATTGCTCTCTCACCTTCGGCGGGGCCAACACGGTGAAAACAATCCCAGGCATTCAGTGCGATTGTCATCGCCGCAGGATCGGCATTGCCCACATCTTCAGAGGCAATCGCCAGTAAGCGCCTTGCCACGTAAAGCGGATCGCCACCGCCTTCTAATATTCGACAAAACCAATACAACGCGGCATCGGGTGCTGATCCGCGAATGGATTTATGTACAGCCGAGATTAAATCGTAAAACTGATCACCGTTCTTATCAAAACCAGCAACTTGGTGCCCCGCCACTTGAATTAACATTTCAGTGGTAAAGGTGCCACCGTCGATGAGCATATCACTCATCAACTCAATAAGATTTAACGCTTTACGGGCATCACCATCACAAAGTTGTGCCAATGTGGTGAGCACATCGGTTGGCATTACAAATCGTCGTAGGCCTAAACCGCGCTCGTTATCGTTTAAGGCTTGAGTCACTATATGGGCGATTTCATCATGGCTTAAGCGCTTGATAAGATAGACCCTTGCCCGCGAGAGTAAGGCATTATTGATTTCAAAAGACGGATTTTCTGTGGTCGCGCCGATAAAGATCACTGTGCCATCTTCAATAAATGGCAGAAAGGCATCCTGCTGACTCTTATTAAATCGGTGGACTTCATCGACAAACAATAGAGTACGTTGGCCACGAGATTCTGCAACGGCTTTTGCTTGCTCAATCGCGGCGCGAATGTCCTTAACGCCAGAGGTGACCGCGGAAATGCGCTCAACGTGAGCATTTGAATAATGTGCGATTAATTCAGCTAAGGTTGTTTTACCTGTGCCCGGCGGTCCCCACAACATCATGGAATGGGCGCGCCCAGCTTCCAATGCTTTGCGTAGTGGTTGGCCCTCACCCAGTAAATGGGCTTGACCTATGTACTCGCCAATCGTTCTTGGCCGCATGCGCGCGGCCAAGGGACGAAAATCGGGTGCAAAATTAAACGATAAACTGCTCACGCGATAGCCTAATGCGCTGCTTTACGACGTTGATCATCAACATCGACGCTGTCTGGGATCACAAAGGTGAACAAGGCTTTGTCTTTATTTGTGATGGCTTGCTGATTGCTTAAATCAAACAGGCTTAAATTACCTTTATCATCGGCAACATTAAAGTTGACTAACTGGGTATTTTTGAAACACACATTGACGGACAATATGCCCGAATCAATCGCCTTAGGTTTGATCTCATAGCAATCTTGTTTCTTGGACACTGAATACTGTGACCAAGTCGCATCGTCGCGGTGGACGAGCAATGCGATGGGAGATGCATTGATTGCTTCAGCAAAATCCATGATGACCACCTCTTCGGCGAAAGGATTGTAGATCCACAAATCTTTACCATCAGCGACAATCTGCGATTCATCGGGCTGGGTTAAATGCCAATAAAATTGATTCGGATACGCTAAGGCAAAAATGCCAGACCCTGTTTGAATAACCTTTTTATTGACATCTGTTACGGTTTGTTTGAAATCGGCTTTTAGTGACGCGGTACCAATCAATTTTTCCCTGAGCTGCTGCGCATCATCGGCAAACACAGCCGCGCTAAATAGCAAAGGTGAAGCTAACAACACAGCGCATAATCGTTTTTTCATTTTATTCCTTACCCTGTAAAACCCTTGGGTGTATCAAAGCTACGCCTTAGCGCGGCTTAATAATGTTTTGGTGCTGGCGGCGCTAAGACTTCACGGTTACCGTTGTGGCCTTGAGCTGAAACAATACCTTGTGCTTCCATCTGTTCAATAATGCGGGCTGCACGGTTATAACCAATCTTAAATTTACGCTGTACGCTTGAAATCGAGCCGCGACGAGTTTCAGTCACAAAGGCGACTGCTTCATCGTATAACGGATCGTATTCTTCGTCTGATTCAGCGGTTTCACCAGGCAATAATACTTGTTCACCATCACTGGCACCGTTGAGGATTTCTTCGATATATTGCGGTTTGCCACGGGCGCACCAGTCGGCAACGACACGGTGAACTTCATGATCATCAACGAACGCACCATGAACACGATTCGGTACCGCAGTACCCGGTGGCAAAAATAACATGTCACCCATACCAAGCAAGGTTTCGGCACCCTGTTGATCTAAAATGGTGCGCGAATCGATACGCGATGACACTTGGAACGCCATACGTGTGGGAATGTTGGCCTTAATCAAACCTGTGATCACATCCACTGACGGTCTTTGGGTTGCAAGAATTAAATGTATGCCTGCGGCACGCGCTTTTTGGGCAATACGGGCAATCAACTCTTCAACTTTTTTACCAACAATCATCATCATGTCAGCAAATTCATCGACCACGACAACAATCGATGGCAGCTTATCTAACGCAGGCGCTTCTGGCTCCATGCTGTCAGAAGACTTCCACATAGGATCTAAAATCACTTCGCCATTGGCCTTAGCCTCGGCAATTTTAGCGTTATAGCCCTTGATGTTACGTACGCCCATCATAGACATCAGCTTGTAGCGACGTTCCATCTCGCCGACACACCAACGCAGCGCATTGGCAGCTTCTTTCATGTCGGTCACGACTTCACATAGCAAATGCGGAATGCCTTCATAGACAGACAATTCCAACATTTTGGGGTCGATCATGATAAAGCGTACATCTTCTGGGCCAGACTTATACAGTAAGCTGGTGATCATCACGTTTACACCCACAGACTTACCAGAGCCTGTAGTACCTGCTACCAATAAATGTGGCATTTTACCAAGATCAACAACAACTGGGTCACCAGCAATATCTTGGCCTAACACCATAGTTAAGTTGGATTTACTCTCAGTAAAGGCGGCACAATCTAACACATCGCGCATAAACACGGTTTCGCGGAATTTATTGGGTAATTCAAGTCCGACATAAGCTTTACCCGGAATAACTTCAACCACGCGCACACTTTCAGCCAGTAATGAACGAGCTAAATCCTTTGATAGATTAGAGATTTTTGACGCTTTAACGCCCGGCGCTAATTCTAATTCAAAGCGTGTAATCACAGGGCCTGGATACACACCCACCACATTGGCGATGATGTTGAAATCGGCCAACTTAAGCTCAACAAGGCGGGCGACTTGATCCAATTCCTCTGGGCTGATCGGATTCTTCTTACGGTCAGGTATGTCGAGCAAGTTAATACTCGGCAGAGGATCCATCGGTTTTTTCGGTGCGGGTTTTTCTTCTTGTCCTGGCAACACCACAATGCCATCGACAATTTTAGCTTTTTGATCTTGCTTATTACGCTGCGCTTGATTCACTGCACCTGTTGACACTTTAGTATCAAAATCAATGACGTCATCATCGCTAAAACCGAGACTTTCATCGTCTTCATTTTCTGTAAATGCTTGACTGCTAAACACTGGCTCATTGTCATCATGATCGAATGAATGCGAATTAAAATCGGCACTACCTTGCTCATCGGCATTTGAATGCTGAGGTTCAGCTAACCAAGGTGGCGCTTCAAAATTGCCATGGGCGGCCAAATCATCATTATCGATTTGTGGCTCAACCCGTTGTGCACTCTTACTTTTACTGCCATTCAAGCTCAGAATTTTTGCAAGCGCCGATAGTTTGTTTTTTGGCGACGAATTATTCTCAGTTTCAGTAATAATACCTTCTGGTTCAATGACCATATCATCAGTGGCAGCATATAGCGTTGGGGTTATCTCAGCTCTACGACCAATATGACGCTCACGCACCTTAGGCTTTTCAACTATGGGGGGCTTTTCTAGCACATATTGGGATTCACGGCGCTGTTTAAACTTATCCACCACGGACATAAAACCACGGGTATCCTCGGTTTCATGCTCACGCTTCATCGCTTGCGGCAATAATTTTAACTTTTTATAAATCCAAATAGAGACTAAGCCGATTTTCTCGACCACAGTCAGCCAGCTAATCCCAGTCAACAGCGTAAAGCCTGAGCCCAAGAAACACAGCAGTAATAAGGTAGTGCCGAGTTTATTAAAATACGGCAACATGGCTTGACCGATCACATCACCCGCCACTCCGCCTGCCGAAAACTCGTAGATATTGTTGGCATTCATGCTCGCCAACGCAGAGAACCCAAGGATGATCAGTAAAAATCCTATCAATCTCAGGGCCACTGAAAAGTAATCAATTTCAAGTAAATGATGGGCACGTTTGAACAATAACCAACCCGTCGATGCGACAATGATTGGCATGATATAAGCCGTAACGCCGAAGAAATATAACAGAATATCGGCAATCCAAGCCCCTACTGCTCCGGTCCAGTTTTTAATATCGCCTTGAAAATGCGACTGACTCCAACCAGGATCAGACGGACTAAAACTCGTCAATGCGAGCAAAATATAAGTGGCGAGAACACAACAAATGATGAGTCCGCCTTCCAGCAGACGTTGCAGGCCAGTGAGCGTGCGTACACTATTTCCTTGAGACAAACGACGTAATCCATAAAAGTGAAAACAGGTGGGCTAACGATACCAGAATCCCACTAAATGTGGAGCACATTAGCCTGTTTTTCTATACAGAATTGGTCATGATTGGCAAAATTTAGTCTATTGAGGTGTTTTAGTGTGCTTTTGGGGAGGAATGAGTTATTACACAAACACTTCCGTTAACAAATTTGTTTAAAAATGCCACAAAAAGAAGCCCCTAAGTTAGCAAACTTAAGGGCAATACAAGTCTAATAGCAATAGGCGTAAAATGAGATGAATATATTGACGTTACTGATAAATAAGGGGCCTAAGCCCCTTATTGTAAAACCAAACAATCAGGGTAAATTAGATATCTGAGAGTAGATGATTTATCGCTACACGACTGGTGTGCTTAACTTCTTCCATCACAACATAAGTACGCGTGTCGGAAACAGAAGGTAATTTCAATAAAGTTTCACCTAACAAGCGACGATAAGCCGACATATCTGAAACACGAGTTTTCAGTAAGTAGTCAAAATCGCCTGAAACCAGATGACATTCTTGAATATCATCGAGTAGTTGCACTGCACGGTTAAACTTATCAAACACTTCGGGAGTATCACGGCTTAATGTGATTTCCACGAATACCAGTAGGGATGCACCCAAGAAATGAGGATTCACCAATGCGGTATAGCCATTGATGTAACCTTGCTTTTCGAGACGTTTTACTCTTTCTAAACAAGGAGTTGGACTTAGTCCGACTCTTTTTGACAATTCCACATTTGAAATGCGGCCATCAAGTTGTAGTTCATTAAGAATGTTGCGATCGATGCGATCCAAGTCTTTTACAGGACTCTTTTTATTATATGCCATTTATTTAACCTTGCTTTATCACTAAAACAACATTTTATTCTACGTATGCCGAAAGTTCAGCAGCATAAACTGCGTCGCCGATACTATACTAGATATCCCTGAATTAATCACGTTCAGGTCACGATAAAATAACAATTATGCCCATTAAAAGTGGGATTTCAGGCAATTGAGGCTCAAAGATGATTATTGGTGTTCCCAAGGAAATTAAAAACCACGAATATCGTGTCGGTATGGTTCCTTCTAGTGTTCGCGAGTTGGCGATCAAAGGTCACGACGTTTTTGTTGAAACAAATGCAGGCATAGGTATTGGTTTTTCAGATCAAGATTATATTGATGCTGGCGCCACAATTTTAGCGACTGCTACTGAAGTTTTTGCTAAAGCGCAGATGATTGTAAAAGTAAAAGAGCCTCAAGCAGTTGAACGCGCTATGTTGCGTCACGATCAGATTTTATTTACTTATCTGCATCTTGCTCCAGATTTACCGCAAACTGAAGATTTAATCAAAAGTGGTGCCGTATGTATCGCTTACGAAACTGTGACAGACGATCGTGGTGGCCTGCCTTTGCTTGCTCCTATGTCTGAAGTCGCTGGTCGTATGTCAATCCAAGCTGGCGCTATGGCATTAGAGAAATCTTCTGGTGGCCGCGGTATGTTGCTGGGCGGCGTACCGGGAGTTGAGCCTGCTAAAGTCGTCATTATTGGCGGCGGTATGGTTGGTACTAATGCAGCACAAGTGGCAGTTGGTATGGGTGCTGATGTTGTTGTGCTTGATCGCAGTATTGATGCTCTGCGTCGTTTAAATGTGCAATTCGGTTCTGCTGTAAAAGCCATTTACTCTACTGCGGATGCAATTGAACGTCATGTTATTGAGGCCGATCTTGTGATCGGTGGTGTACTAATTCCAGGTGCTGCGGCGCCAAAATTGGTTACTCGTAGCATGATTTCACGTATGAAGCCTGGCAGCGCTATCGTTGACGTGGCGATCGATCAAGGCGGTTGTGTTGAAACTTCACATGCCACTACTCACCAAGATCCTACCTATATCGTTGATGATGTTGTGCATTACTGTGTTGCAAATATGCCTGGTGCGGTCGCTCGTACTTCAACATTTGCGCTTAACAATGCAACTTTACCGTACATTCTCAAGTTAGCAAATTTAGGCTATAAAGAAGCGCTGTTGCAAGACAAGCATTTTCTTAATGGCTTAAACGTCATGCACGGTAAAGTGGTGTGTAAGGAAGTGGCTCACGCCCTAAACTTAGCGTTCACATCTCCTGCGACACTATTAGTATAAGCTTTTAATTAACTTAACTTTTTATGTGAATTTGAGCTAGCTTTACTTAGTATGTAATTCAAATCGGTCTCGATACAATTGAGGCCGATTTTTTATTGGGTAGAAATAGGCTCCACTACGATCGCACCATCATATTTATACAAGCTCATCCCGTGCTTCATTTCGTGGTTCACACTTAAGCTATTTATTCACAGTAAAGTAAAACTGACACTCTCCATACCAAAACGGATGGACTCGATTAGTGCAATCTAAAAGAATCGCCCTCCAACACTTTACCCCCACAGGTAAATTCCCTACAATCCTTGCAATTTGCTAAAGGCACGGAGATAAAAATGAGCCAGGTCAGACATTGTAACTTATTGATTTTGGGTTCAGGCCCAGCAGGATATACCGCAGCCGTTTATGCTGCGCGTGCGAATTTAAAACCTGTGATGATCACAGGTATGCAGCAAGGCGGTCAATTAACCACGACGACTGAAGTTGAAAACTGGCCAGGTGACGCGGACGACTTAACGGGTCCAGCCTTGATGGAACGTATGCAGAAGCATGCTGAAAAGTTCGATACTGAAATCTTATTCGATCATATCAACGAAGTGACCCTTACCGAGCGCCCTTTCCGTTTGAAAGGCGATAACGGCGAGTACACCTGTGATGCGCTGATCATCGCAACTGGCGCTTCTGCCCGTTACTTAGGGTTAGAGTCAGAAGAAGCTTTCAAAGGTCGCGGTGTATCAGCCTGTGCAACCTGTGATGGCTTCTTCTATCGCAATCAAAAAGTCGCAGTGATCGGTGGCGGCAATACCGCCGTTGAAGAAGCATTGTATTTAAGCAATATTGCTGCTGAAGTTCACCTCATCCATCGCCGTGACACCTTCCGCTCAGAAAAAATCTTGATCGACCGTCTGATGGACAAAGTCGCCAATGGCAACATCATCCTTCACTTAGATCAAACCATGGATGAAGTGGTTGGTGATGCCATGGGGGTGACAGGTCTGAAGATGAAGAGCACTAAAGATGGTTCGATCACTGACTTAGCCGTTGCTGGTGTGTTCGTTGCTATTGGTCACAGCCCTAATACCGGTATTTTTGAAGGCCAGTTGGAAATGAACCACCGTTATTTAAAAGTTCAGAGTGGCTTGCAAGGTAACGCCACGCAAACCAGTATCGAAGGTGTTTATGCCTGTGGTGATGTGATGGACCAACATTATCGTCAAGCCATTACTTCTGCTGGCACAGGCTGTATGGCCGCACTCGATGCAGAGCGTTATTTAGATGCTAAAAAGTAACTAGACTCGATTTTTCAACGAATAGCAGGCTAAGCCTGCTATTTTTTTAGGTCAAAATCGTTAAGTAATAGCAAAATTTTTTGCAGGCTGTGCCAATTAATATTGTTCACGCACGCACATTTCTTTCCTTTGCGATTCTTAATTCCGCACCACTTAGATAGTACTTATATAAGTTCTTAGGTAAGTAAAATCATTTCGTTGAGCCTAAAATGGCGCACAAAAAAAGGGACCAAATGGTCCCTTCTCTACAGCAACAAACTAATTTCTTAGTTTAACGCTTCTTTTGCTTTTTCAACTAAAGTTGCAAATACAACTTTATCGAATACAGCGATGTCAGCCAAAATCTTACGATCGATTTCGATAGACGCCTTTTTCAGACCGTTGATGAAACGGCTGTAAGACAGACCATTTTGACGAGCGGCAGCATTAATACGTGCAATCCAAAGTTGACGGAATTGACGTTTTTTCTGACGACGGTCACGGTAAGCATATTGACCAGCTTTAGTTACTGCTTGAACAGCAACACGGTAAGTACGGCTACGAGCGCCATAATAACCTTTAGCTAGTTTTAAAACTTTCTTGTGACGAGCACGAGCGGTTACACCACGCTTAACTCTTGGCATTTTCTAATCTCCTAAATTAAGCGTAAGGTAATTGACGCGCGATTGCTGGAACGTCAGCTTTTGATACTAAACATTTGGCACGTAAGTGACGTTTACGTTTAGTGCTTTTTTTCGTCAAAATGTGACGTAAGTGTGCTTGCTTGCGCTTGAAACCATTAGCGGTTTTCTTAAAACGCTTCGCTACACCCTTGTCTGTTTTCATTTTAGGCATTTCTAAAACTCCGCATTGGGATGTTTAATAAAAAGCAAGGCGAGCAAAGGCCATAGACCTTTGCTACTTTAAGTTTTGCCCTACTTATTTCTTTTTAGGCGCTAGCACCATAATTGCTTGTCGGCCTTCCATTTTCGGGAAAGATTCAACAACCGCATACTCGTCCAAATCAGCCTTGATACGGTTCAATAGATCCATCCCCAGGTTTTGGTGTGCCATTTCGCGACCTCGGAAACGAAGCGTAATCTTCGCTTTGTCCCCGTCTTCCAGAAAACGTATCAGGTTGCGTAGTTTTACCTGATAGTCGTTTTCGTCAGTTCCAGGACGGAATTTAATTTCCTTGACCTGAACCTGCTTTTGCTTCTTCTTTTGTTCCTTGGCTGACTTAGCCTTATCAAAAAGGAACTTACCGTAGTCCATAATGCGACATACTGGAGGTTCAGCATTTGGGCTGATTTCTACTAGGTCTACACCTGCTTCATCTGCCAAATTCTGAGCATCTCTGATGCTTACCACACCAATAGCTTCACCATCAATGCCTGTTAAGCGTACTTCTGGTACACCTGTGATTTCTTCATTGATTCTATTAGGGGCCGGCTGACGCCCTGCTGTTTTTTTGATCTTTATGACCTATTCCTCCAACAATTTGAGACTACGGAGCGAAATCTGTTGATGGATTTTAGTGGCGAAATCTTCAAGTCGCATCTTACCTAAATCGATACCATCACGGGTACGCACCGCTACTTCCTTATTTTCCATTTCTTGATCGCCAACGACCAACAAATAAGGGACACGCCTTAAGGTGTGCTCGCGTATTTTAAAGCCTATTTTCTCATTCCTCAAGTCAAAAGACGCTCGAATACCTTGTTCTTTGAAGAATTTTACGACTTCTTCAACATAATCAGCCTGTTTATCGGTGATATTCATCACGACAACTTGCATTGGGGCTAACCAAGTTGGGAAACGTCCTGCATATTCTTCTATCAAGATACCCAAGAATCGTTCCAAAGAGCCTAAAATAGCACGATGGATCATCACTGGGGTCTGACGGCTGTTATCTTCGGCAACGTAAGTTGCACCAAGACGGCTTGGCAACGCATAATCGAGCTGCACAGTACCACATTGCCACGCTCGGTCCAAACAATCGTGTAAAGTAAATTCGATTTTTGGTCCGTAGAACGCGCCTTCGCCTGGCAAAATAGTGAATTCAATATTATTGGCACGCAGAGCTTGCTTAAGTGCTTCTTCCGCTCTGTCCCACATCGCATCGTCACCGATACGTTTCTCTGGGCGAGTAGACAGTTTTACTACGATATTTTCAAAGCCGAAGGTGGCGTAAGTATCGTAAACCATCTGGATACAGGCACTCACTTCTTCTTGAACTTGGCTGTCAGTACAGAAAATATGGGCGTCGTCTTGCGTAAAACCACGTACACGCATTAATCCATGTAACGAGCCTGAAGGTTCATTACGGTGACAGCAACCAAATTCAGCCATACGCAATGGCAGATCACGGTAAGATTTCAACCCTTGGTTGAAGATCTGCACGTGGCCTGGGCAGTTCATTGGTTTGATGGCGTATTCGCGGTTTTCGCTGCTGGTCGTGAACATGGCTTCTGAGTATTTATCCCAGTGACCAGAACGTTCCCACAACACGCGGTCCATCATTAATGGGCCTTTCACTTCTTGGTAAGTGTATTGGTTTAGCTTACGGCGAATGAATCTTTCTAATTCGAGGAAGATGCTCCAACCGTCGTTATGCCAAAACACCATACCCGGTGCTTCTTCTTGCATGTGATACAAGTCGAGCTGCTTACCGATTTTACGGTGGTCACGCTTAGCCGCTTCTTCAAGACGGGTTAAGTGTGTGCTAAGGGCTTTTTTGTCGGCCCAAGCGGTACCATAGATACGTTGCAACATCTTGTTTTCTGAGTTGCCACGCCAATAAGCGCCGGCAATGCTCATTAATTTAAAATGTTGGCAGAAACGCATGTTAGGTACGTGCGGTCCACGACACATGTCAGTGTATTCTTCGTGATGATACAGCGCAGGCGTCGCGTCTTTGCTGATGTTCTCATCCAGAATGGCAATCTTATAATCTTCACCGCGCGCAGCGAATGTATCACGGGCTTCTTGCCAGCTAACGACACGTTTTACTACGTCATAGTTGGTTTTTGCCAGTTGAAGCATGCGCTTTTCTAAGGCGTCGATGTCATCTTGAGTCAACTTGTGCTCAAGGTCGATATCATAGTAGAAGCCATTATCGATAACAGGACCAATCGCCATCTTGGTTTCTGGCCACATTTGCTTAATCGCGTGACCTAATAAATGCGCGCAAGAATGGCGAAGAATTTCAACACCTTCTTCGTCTTTGGCGGTAATGATTGATAGCTCAGCATCGGTTTCAATGAGATCGCAAGCATCTTTTAATTCGCCATTAACGCGGCCAGCGATACAAGCTTTCGCTAAACCAGGGCCAATATCAGCGGCAACATCGAGGGTCGATACAGCATGGGCAAACTCGCGTTTGCTACCATCGGGAAGTGTAATTACAGGCATGAAATGTCCTTTCCAGTGGTGACCCACACGTAGGGCCACTTGGTTTTAGTTAATGTAAGAGAAATGCTCGCTAGGTTAAGACAGTACAGGAGTCTTAGCCGCCTTGCGTAGCAGGGCGTTTATTCTAAGGGATTGTAGCTAAAAGGCGCAAGCATATTGACCAGAATTGGGATTGGAAACAAAAAGCAAATTCATGATTTTGCAGTGTCTTGGTAACTTCTTGGTCATCTAACTCCCCTATTCTAGCGCCAGTTATTGGGCATCACTGAAAACATGACAAGGGAGTTGATATGTTGAACTGCATTCTACTGGCTGTAACACTCACGCACACAGCAACCACTTTACCTGAGCCGCAGGTGAAAATCACAAGCAAATCTTTGATTGATACTCAAGTGTTACTCGTTGATATTAAAAGTGAACTTGAGCAACAGATGCAGCGTTTAACGCTGGATATTACCCAAAATGCCCGCGATGGCGTGTTACACAGCAATGAAATGGAGGGGTTAGTGACGGCAAAGGACTAGTTTTTAGAAGAGATAATGATCCAACAAGAAAATATTTAACCAGAAGGTCTATCATGCTGCGTTTTGAGACCGACTTCATCTAAGTCAGTGCACTGCACTCTGCTGTATACTCAAATAGGAAGCACATAAAGCGCACTCAGGTTTCGAATATCGACAAAGCGCAGACAATATAAGCGTACGAAGTGTGAGATGCGTTGATTGAGCAGAGCGATTCGCTCTATTGGCGATAAGGAGTTGCACCATGAGAGTCATGAACAAAGTTATTGCTTGTCCCCACTGCGGGCACCATCAAGATATCAGTATCGATGCCAGCTGTGGAGACCAAGATTATTACGATGACTGCCGAATTTGTTGTAATCCGATTCACTTACGCTTACACATCGATGAATCGAGACGAACGGTTGAGCTGTATATCGATTCAGACGACGAGCAAATCTATTAAACGAGATTGCACTACACGCTGCGATGTCACTAAACTAACGTGCTTGTTCGTTAAAACGCCTGGCCAGCACGCGCTCGACTGTGTCGACGATAATTTGTGTTTGGCTGTCGATCTCAATATTGAGTTCATCACCCACTTTATACTGACTTAAATTGGTCAGTTTTAGGGTTTCAGGAATTAAGTGCAACTTAAAACCGGAGTCACTCACCTCGCCAACCGTTAAACTACAGCCATTAATGCCAACAAAACCTTTATAAAAAATGTAATCCATCCATTTAGGCTCAATGCCCAGTGTCAGATCATAATGTTGTTCTGTATGGCTAATATCGATGACTTTGGCTTTAGTATGGATATGGCCAGAGAGAATGTGGCCACCAATTTCACTACCGAAAGTTAACGAACGCTCAACATTAACACTTTGACCTACTGACAAATTAGCCAGATTCGTCAGTCGCAAGGTCTCTTCCACTACATCGAAAAATACCCTATCATCAGCGACCTGAGTCACAGTAAGACATACCCCGTTATTTGCCACACTTGCTCCTATCGCAAGTCCCTCATGCAAATCAGGTTCAAACGCTACCTCAAGGGTATTTAGACCATCTTTCTTATGTATTGCAACCACTTCGCAGGTGGCTTGAACTATACCTGTAAACATTTTTTGCTCGCTTAATCGTTAAAGGCTGTATTTATGAATCATTCAGGCTATCAAGCCAAACGTTTAATCCAACTGGCGCTGCCGGTACTGATAGCTCAGGTCACTCAGACCATGATGGGCTTTATTGATACTGTTATGGCGGGCCGTGTTAGTGCTGTCGATATGGCCGCCGTCGCAGTCGGCACTAGCCTTTGGTTACCCGCTATTCTGTTCGTCCAAGGTTTGCTGATGGCTTTTACGCCTTTATTTGCCCACTATAATGGCGCGAATAATCAAAAAGCTATCCAACCTTTGGCCTTTCAAGGTGCCTATCTTGCCATTATAGGCGGCATTGGTGTGATGGTTTTCCTTGCATCAGCCCCCTTTGTGCTTGGCCACATGGACTTGGAGCCTGAATTATACCGCTTAACCATAGGATATCTCGACGGTATTTTATGGGGCGCGCCCGCATTTGTGCTTTATCAAGTGCTACGCGGCTGTAGTGAAGGGATTTCTTACACTTTACCTACTATGGTCATTGGCTTTGTCGGCTTAGCAGTGAACATCCCCGCTAACTATATTTTTATTTATGGACACTTTGGCGTACCGGCCATGGGCGGCGCAGGCTGTGGTATCGCCACTGCTCTCGTATTCTGGGCCATGCTAGTTGCCATGACCATTTACATGCAGTTACATAAAAAATTCGCGGCTTTAGCTCCCTTCAGTAAATTTCATCGCCCAGACTTTGAAACTATGAAGAAAATGACCAAACTCGGCATGCCGATAGCAATGGCGCTGTTTTTTGAAGTGAGTTTATTTGCCATCATAGCGCTATTACTCGCGCCACTTGGCGCAACAGTGGTCGCAAGTCACCAGATTGCGCTCAACTTTTCTGCCATCGTATTTATGCTGCCGTTATCGATAGGTATCGCGGTATCGATTCGGATTGGTTATTACTTAGGCCGTGATCGCGCCGATATTTCCGCTGTGGTCACTAAAGTGGGCTTATGGCTGGCACTATCCCTTGCTCTAACGACAGCTGTTTTGACCGTATTATTTAGATTCCAAATTGCGAAACTTTATAATGGTGATCCTGAAGTGGTTGCCTTAGCCGGCAGCTTGATGTTGATGGCAGCCCTGTATCAATTATCTGATTCAGTTCAAGTGGTCGCAGCGGGTGCTCTTCGCGGTTATAAAGATACGCGCAGCGCTTTTTATATCACGCTGTTTTCCTACTGGGGCATTGGTATGTCACTCGGTTATACCTTAGCTTATACGGACCATATCGTTCCCGCGATGGGCGCCCATGGATTCTGGGCAGGATTGATTGCGGGCTTGACCTCAGCAGCGCTGTTATTTTTCATTCGTCTGCGTTACATCCAAAAGCATGGCGTGCATTTGAGCCTTATTGAAGGTGACAGTGTTCACCATTGATTGCATTAATGGCGAGCGACAGTGCTCGCCTTTTGGTTTATCAGTTTGATTTCGATGCATTCTCTGAAGTAAAGCGAATAAGAAATTGCGGTTTTATCAGCGGCGTTGTTGAAACACTGGGCAAGTTGCGCAGCAATTCACCATTTGACGACAAATTTGTTTTTTTTGCTTGCCAGCCCTGCGCTATGCACCTAATATAGCGCTCGTTCCAAGGCGCAACGCTTTTGAATAGCTTGTTAAATTTTGCGATGCACCCGTAGCTCAGTTGGTTAGAGCACTACCTTGACATGGTAGGGGTCGGTGGTTCGAGTCCACTCGGGTGTACCACTCTCTTCACAGAGTATAAAATGTGACTTCTTATTGAAAAGTAAACAGTGCACCCGTAGCTCAGTTGGTTAGAGCACTACCTTGACATGGTAGGGGTCGGTGGTTCGAGTCCACTCGGGTGTACCATTTCTTGCTTTAACTCCCTTTAAAACCTCAATTTAAAATAATCATCCATAAGGATGTTTAATTTTTATTTGTGCCTAAGATAAAATTTTGGTGCCTAAACTAGGTTTTCCCAAAAACATTCAAACATGCCCCACCCTTCAGCTCTGCCTGATTTTGTCTCTATTACTTAATCCACATTTACTGCTGTTCCCCCAAAATTCGTTGTTTTTCTAAATTTGTGCCTATTTCGTGCCAAACCTGTTGGCACAAGATGCTTTTGACGATTTTTTTGTTGACCCCCACCATAGTTGGCACACAACAGCAGCTTAAAATTCAAATCTGCTTGAAACTATCAAAGGAATTATCCGAAAAATGAATAAAGTTTTTGTTTTACCTAAATGTTTGGAATGTGAAAGTCGATTAAAAAATTGAATAACGATTCTTATTTCTTAGTAAGCAAAAATAGGATTGTTATGGACTAATTTGTGCCTCACAACAGTGAGAACTAAAAACGACATTACTTGTCGTCTCACTGAATACACTATGTTCATTAAATGCGAATGGACGATGAAAACTACTTAAAATGAAAATATTTTTGGATGATGAACGACTCGCTCCTACTGGCTGGCTACAAGTTCGATGGCCAGATGAGGTTATCTCCTATTTAGCCAAAGGCATGGTAACCGATATTAGCCTAGACCATGATTTAGGAGATGATGCTAGAGGTACTGGCTACGATGTGCTGCTTTGGATTGAGCAAGCGATTGTTGATACAGGCTTTAAGCCTCCGAAAATTAATGTACATACGAGTAATCCTGCAGCAAGAATAAGAATGCTTGCTGCTGTAGAACAGATCACCCGCCTAGCCGAGGTGAAATTACAATGACAGCACCTACGGTTGCACCTTTACTTTTATTGTCCGGCGATCCATTTCATCTGCTTGGCCAACTTTCAGCCTTTCATAGTCTGAAGCTAATTTGTCGGCTCAAACAAATCCTGCCAGCTCACGTTGGTCGAGCTGTCTCGACTCATGCAGGCATCCCCGTGATCGCAGCAGATTTTGAATTGCGGATCATCGCAGAGGCATATAATTGTTTTGAGAATTTTGATGTTGAAATCTATTTGACGTTTCAGAGAGATCGCGATGCTTGGATGGATTATCAACAGAAGGCTAATGAAATGATTAAGTTAGGCCATTCGGTGTTAGTAACGGCTGAAGTCTATAGCCACATTGACGGCTCGATATGTTTGTATGATCCACTACTCACACCTACCGATATGCCTTTTATTCAATAGGACTGACAATGAAACTGCTCCATGTTTCCGATCTGCATTTCAACCAAGTTCAAATGCTATGGGTTACCGACAATGCATCCGAAGCTGACGTTGTTTGTCTAACAGGTGACTTCATTGATAGTCGATACAACTGCCCTACACCAATCGATAAGCAAGTGGCCGTTATCTCATGCTGGTTAAAACAGTTCAATCGTCCTATTTTTGTATGCTCGGGCAATCATGATCAATTAGGTGATGAACTCAATTCAACCTGGTTAAGGGAAATTGAGGGGATCTACGCAGATCGCTCTATCGCCTCAATCAATGGGGTGACATTCGGCAGCGCGTCATATGGTACATCTGACTTCACACCATTTTCTCGATGCAATGTACTGCTTCACCACGAACCGCCTTCAGGGCTTAGTGTCGCGAAGCAATCGGGGCGAGATTTTGGCTCAAGGGACCTAACAACGGCAATTAAATCGGGCACCTTGTCTCTTGTATGGTTACTGACAGGTCACGTTCATCAACCAGAGAAATGCGCCTCCAAATTTCGCGGGTGCAGCATTTCAAATCCTGGAGCCAACAATAAGAGTGAAGTCCCTAATCATCATTGGATCCGTATTTAAGCGTGCCTCAATGCTTTGAAGTACGCACAAAACTGTTCCATTAAAAAACAATACGTAACTCCACATTACCATTAAAAATCGTGACATCTTAGGAGAGGTTATTTTGAGTAAACCCGAGATTGATCCAAACCATATTATCGTTTTTACTGGAGCAGGAATATCAGCGGATCAGCTAGCGACATTTACTGATGATAATGGACTGTGGTTGAAGTATCGGGTTGAAGAGGTTTCTTCTGCTCACGCCTTAAAAGCGTACCCAGAAAAAGTTATCGATTTTTATAATTTCCGCAAACAGGAAGTGTTGTCAGCACACCCTAATCCAGCACACATTGCCATTGCAGAACTTGAAAAAAAATACCGGGTTAGTGTTGTAACCAGTAATGTGGATAATCTTCACGAGCGAGCAGGCTCAACTCAGGTTTATCACGTTCACGGAAGTTTATTTGAGGCACGACATTTAGAGAGTGATATTTCATTTAGCATCGGCGATAGGCTTTATTCACTCGAGAATAATGAAAGGCCTCACGTCGTATTATATGGGGAGCAGGTTCCTAATCTTTATGAAGTAAAAAAACTATTCAAAACAGCATCTAAGGTTTTGATTGTTGGCACTTCCCTTACCGTAAAACCTGTATGTAATCTTCCAAAATATGCACGCGGCAGAGCAGAAAAAATTCTGGTCTCTAAACATGTCAACAAACGACCTTATGGTTTTGAGTTCATACCCTTAGATGCAATTATTGCTGTGCCACTCATCGTAAAACGTTGGCTTAATCAACATTAATGGCGACCAACTCGCTCCCCACCTACTTTAGACAACATTGTTTCTACGATATCACTTGATGACCATTGAAAAGAAATGATGGATTTTTCGATTTTGAAAAATCCATGTGGCATCCCCTTGGAAATACCGTAATCTTCCAGCATGGATGCAAAGACCCTATCCAGCGCGATTTTTGATTCAAATGGCACATTCTCATCACCATCAACCAAACGCCACTTTTGGTAACTTGCATTTGAATAAGGAGGCTCTTGGCTACACGTACCAATAAAAATATATCCGTTCATACAGGCAAGTGTTGGGTAGATGTCCAGTATCTCTTTGATAACACACGTAACCGATTTCATATCTGACTCCGATTGGGGCTTTATTGATACTACTTAGAGATACGACATCTAACGGCTAATACAATTCTATAACCATGACTGACATTATATGACGCCGGTCAATATATCATAGCCGTTAGTCAGGAATAATAGTGATATTTCCTTTGAGGTTATAGTGTTACATGCAAGCAAATGATCCCGCAAACGAGCGTCGCCGCAAAAGTGCGATTTTTAGAAATTTGTTTATGTTGGATAACCTTCCGGCTTTCCCTACTCGTGGTATGACCTTGTCCGAAATTCATGCCCTACTGGAAAATGAAGGATTTGAACTGTCAATTAGGACGATTCAACGAGACCTTAAAATGCTTTCTGAATGGGCAAATCTAGGATATGAGGACGATGACCTAGGATATCGACGCTGGTTCCGAGATTTAAAGAAGCGAAATGTGCTCGATATTCTTCCCACGTCAGAAGCATTCATGCTGGTGCTGTCGGAGCAGCTACTGCGGAGAGTATTACCGCTACATCAAAGTGACAAACTTGAAGCATGGTTAAATCAGGCCAATGTAACGCTATCCTCAAAACACCTCTATGCGAGCTGGATGAAAAAAGTTCAGGTTGTTTCGGACAATTATCCCATCATCTACGATGAGCAGCACATTGACGAGCCATACCGGAAAATCATCTATGAGAGTGTACTTAATGAGAAGGTCATCTCGATTGGCTATCAGTCGAGTGAGGTGAGTGATATAAAAAATTACACTCTTAATCCATTAGGTTTAATTATTAGGGAGCAAAGCCATTACCTCGTAGCCACCAAGGAAGAGTCGCCAGAGGTGCCCCAGCTATTCCTATTCCACAAAATAGTATCAGTCCAAAAGGAGTATTTGGGCATTACCAAACCCAAATCTTTCACTCTTGATGAGTATTACGCCAAAAATCCAACAGGCTGGCTCTTAGAAGACACATTAACCACGGTAGAGCTAAAAGTTAAACAATACGCTCTGGATGTTGTTAAACACAATAAGCTTTCCATAGACCAACAGCTTGAACAGATAGATGAAACATGGTGGAAGGTGACGATGACTTGTTACCCAACATACGACCTTATCGGTTGGATCCTTAAATTTGGTCAAGATGTTGTGTGCTTATCCCCTTCTTCACTAAAACAATTTGTGGTCAAACGACTACAAGCCACTATTGAAAACTACGAGTAACCGTTATGGATAATAGAGTTGAATTAATAAACAAACTGAGTGGCCATGAACACTTTCAAAAATATCCTCGATTAACACCATGGGTTGGGTCGTGGTACTCAGAAAACAAAATCCTGATTATTGGTGAAAGTCATTATCTGCCCAAAGGGGCAACCTACCATCACGATGTCGAAAAATGGTATGCAGGGAATGAATTGGCGCTTGAAGAACACATCAAACATCACTGCCTCAATGAGAAGAACGGGATCAGCTACATAAGTACCTCTGGTATTCTTAAGGCTCGCTCAACAGACATTTCACCTGAAGAAAGAAAATCATTCAAAGCCAAAGGCCATACTATTTATCGTAATCTGTTAACTACCATAAATTCATCTCCTAAATTCAAGCACCAAAATTACCTAGACGTCATTGACCAAGTTGCTTATTACAACTATTTCCAACGCCCAGCAGAGGAGACCGGAGGAAGTATTGATGTAAAACCCCGCGATATACCTATGGCCGAGAGTACATTAAAGCTGGTTTTAAACACGTTACAACCGGAGTTAATCATCGTAGCCTCAAGGAAGGCTGGGAAATTGATTAAGCCACTAATACCTAATTATGAATTTGTCATTACAGCCCACCCATCAAGCGTATGGTGGAATCGGCAAACCAAAAAGGGCAATTGCGGGAAAAGTGATTTAACCCAGTTTCTAGCGAAGCATGTATGAAAACTTAAATTGCTACGTAAGTACATGTTATTTAAGAAAATATAAACTATTAATGAATTTTCCTCAAATGAGTTAGAAGTGCACCCAGCATTTGGATTAACCTAAATTAAGCCTAAGGAGTTTTCAGTGGATATCGAACTATCAAAGCAATATATATACCAAATCCGACATAAGTAAGTATTGCTTAGACAATGGGCATAAATGGTCCTATTCTTTGGTTACCTCTACTCTCGAAAAAAATGGCCCACTTGTTATTGGATTCAACTGGGGAGCCTCAAAGGGCGAAGAATACGAACCTCAAACAGAAATAAAAAAAGCAAATTTCTTAACTGAAGATGTTGGTTCGCTATCTAGAATATATCCATTTTGTAGAAAACACTTCGGTGATGATTTTATATCCAAGATAACTCAATCAAACTATTATTTTTTTAGATCTCACAATGAGTCCCAGATAAGTTCAAAAGACATTGAGTTGTGTGAGCCAATCTTTGAAAAATTGATTAGTATTATAGAACCTTCGATAATTCTTTGTTTTTCAAGCAAACTCCGCGACTCACTCCTCAGAAGTGGTAAAATTCAATCACAAGAAAAGCTTGAAATTGAATACGATAGAGGAAGCTTTAAAATGACATATTGTGCAATCAAAGCAACCTTAAACTCTGGGGTTAAAATTAATTTTCTACCACACCCAAACTATCCCATTAAAGGTGAAGCCAGAATAAAAGCATGGGATTTTTGTTGTGGGCGAAATCCTTGCTATTGAGTAGTCCGATCGTAGATAACTACGATCGGTACTACGACTAAACTCATCTAAGCAACCATGTTTTATAATTGAATTTATGCTAATTCACACCTAGCGCTTTATATACCGCATCTACAGGATCGGCATAAAAGCTGATTTGAAACTTGGAGAAGATCTCCGCGGGTACGGTTGGAATATCCGAGGCAGACGCCATGGGCAGTAATACTCGCTTGCCGCCGCTGTCCATTGCCAACTGTAAACTGCCTGCCAGATCTTCTACCGGATTGACCACACCACCGAGCGTCATGTCCCCAAGAACCACCATTTGCTCCTGCACAGGTTTGCTCATCAGGATGGAACAAAATGCCACCAGCGCAGCCAGGCTGGTTTTAGTGCTTGGGCCTGAGTTGTGAAGCTCTACGACATGAAGATGGTATTCATGCTCTGAAAACTTAGCGGTGGCACTAATTCGATTCAGGTTACCCTTAAAGTAATCAAACCCGACTCGAATGGCTTCCTTTGCAGGCGTATTTGAGCCAAGGCCTGAGGTTGAGTGCCTGCCATTACCTGGCGTCATTTGAGTTTCAAAACGATAAAGCCCCAGTTGACCCGTGCCCCCTTTTGTCACCATATGCACTACACCAGGTTTACCCAAGCCTTCGGGGATCAGCTGGCTGCCCCCCTGCTCCGGTACATTGACAAAAAACTCTTCGAGAGTCTGATTATCAAGGTAACTAAAATGCACATCAAAAAACTCCATCCCGCCGAGTTTCTTGAGCTGCTCCTTGATACGCCGACGTAGCTCCAGTGCGTAGGTCAAACAACGGCGCACATCTTCTTTATCAAATACACCATGGGGATGCAGCAGCTTCAATAATCCAGACACAGTACGACGCACGGCAATCACATCACGTTGGTTCAGGTTATTGCCCAATTTAAAATAGCGATCAATGGCATCAGAAAAACTACGTTTACGCATCTCGCGCATGTATTCAGCAAGGTAATCGGTGATCAGGCCATAGCTGTTGGTAAAAAACTCCGGCCGCATCTTGGGAATATCCCAACCGGGAATATAGGCATGAAAACGATCAAAGAAGGCCGTGTCGATCATTGCCTCCGGGAACGGCGCCAGCAGATGGCTGGTCTTGACCAGGGTTTCGACACTCTGGTTGATGTTGCCGACAAACACCATCGACGCTTTCGCCTCAATCGAATCACGGCCACGGGAGAAGGAGCCCGATGCCATGTAATCCTTCATGATCTGCACGCCATCTTTATCTTTAAAAGTGATCCCCGCCACCTCGTCAAAGGCCACCACATCCCACATGCCCACTAAGCCGACTTGTCGCGAGCTCATGTTATAAAACAAATTAGCCACAGTAGTTTGCCCGCCGGAAACTAACAGGGAGTTGGGCGAGCACTCCTTATACACATGGCTTTTACCCGTACCACGGGGGCCAAGTTCACACACGTTATAGTTGTTTTCAACAAAGGGGATCATCCGCGTCAGCAAATGCCACTTAACCCGTTGCTTTAGGTTCGTGGGTTCCATACCTATGGAGCGAATGAGCACATCTAGCCACTGATCGGTTGAAAACTGCGCGCGAGCGGCAAACAGCTCCTCCATATCCATCGACGGCATTTGAATAGGCTTGAGCATAGCCACTGAAAACGGTGAGGTTTTTTGGCCTTCTTCATAAAAATAATTGAGGGTGATGATGCACCAGATCCCACCCGTCAGCAGCTTCTCATTCTGCTTAACAATGTTCGATGGGATCACCGCATCCTTAATGCCTAGGTTCGATAACTGCGCCTCGTAGACATCCTTTTTCTGGTTGAGTTTTACCCCAACCTTATCAATCACCTTAAAGCTGCCACGCTCACGGATCAGCGATTTAACCTTTTCGGCCTCGTCGGGACGCACGTAGTTTTCCGCCAAGATCTTCTTAACGTTTTCAAGTCCCTCGCGCACCACCTCATCATCGTCAGAGGCGCAGTACATCCCAAGCAGGTACTCCAAAACATATACAGGCACGTTAGCGCCTTCTTTTAATTGCTTGGTTAGGTCTTTACGAACCACTTTACCCTTAAAAAAACGATTAAGGCGAGTATCGAGATCTGCCGAATTCAGTTCAGCAATTTCATCCGCTGCCGATTTCGGCGCCCCAATACTAGGCATTGCCTCTGGATCTTGTGTATGTTGCCCATCGAGCCCACTGCGGCCTTGATAAACATCCAATTGCTGGATCACTACATTGTTGGTCACGTGGGTGACAGATACAGGCTCTGCCTGTTCTGCCTTACCTAAAAACTCGCCATCAGGATTGTGATTTTCAAGTGTCGACATGCAGTTCACCTTGCGGGCACTAACTGCCCTGTTGTTAATTTTTATATATCAATAAGATATTAGTGATCGATTGGTTTTTAATTGACCTTAAAAACCAAAATCATTACTAAAAGCCAAGTCAATGGTCACGGGATAACGGGCAAGTTCAATCCCTTCATCGTCATCGGTGATCACTAACTGATAATGCACCTTACGGTCATATTGCTCGGCTGTCAGCTTAAGTCTAACGTCCTGAACTCGTTCATCGAGGATCAAAGATGCCGACTCAAACATCACCCGTTCAATAGCCGACACACTTACGCCATTATCATCCACTATACCAAAGCGCAGATTGCGGGGCTTAAACTTGTCACCCACGGCATCGGTTTGTAAAAAACGCACCTTATCAATGGCATTCACCAGCTTAATCGGTTGATGGGCAGGCACTACACCCACTTTTTGCTTTTCATTTTGCTGTAACTTTTTACCACGCAGCTCCTGCACCTCAACAATAGGCACACAAATTTCTTGTAACATAGCGCCACCGTGGACAAAACGCGCCCCACCGACAAAATGGAATCGGCTTACGCCGCGCGGCAGATAACATTCCATATCGGTTGTACCGCCAATGAACTGTGCCAACCGGCCATGCCATACCTCATCGTTTTGTGGTAAATTGCGCCCCAGTAAATAGCGTTTTTTGGCTTCAACCGTGCCAGCGGGTTCATGCAATAAACCTGACTTAACTGCAGCTTCTGGGCTTGCCTGCTGGAACAAAAAGCCATGGTCAGCCGTCACCAGCACTCGGGTCACCCCTAAACCATTAATCACTTTTGTCACCAGCGCTTGCAGTTCCTCAATCGCTTTACGCACTGCGCTAAAGGTTTGATGCTCAGTTGCCGCTTTATCGCCAATGGCATCAATCACATCGTGATAAATGTAAATCACATTGGCCTCACCCACGGCTTCAACGGCCTGAGCACGGGTCCAACCAAGCAGCTCCTTGGCCGAAATAGCCAGCCCGCCAACGCTGGCCAAAATACTGCCGCGATTAGCCAGCCCAGCACTGCTTTTACCATCCACCAGTACCGTAGTACCGTCGCTTGCATAGTCTAATTGCTTATGGGGTAACAACGCTGCCATCCCAAGCTGAGTGTAACTGGGCAGTACCCCCAGCTGGCTTTTAAGTTGCGCCGTAAAGCGTTTGGCTTGATTAATCTCGCTCTGCAGCTCATGGGCCACTTCGTAGCGCAGCGCATCACTGATAATCACAAACTGGCGCCGAACCCCGGGTTGCGCCAAACGGGTGCGGACCGAGGTATCAAAAAAGTGCTGCTGCGAGGGAATACCCAACTGCCAGTGATCGAGGCGCTGCTCTTTGGCAAGTAGCCCATCCCAGCAAAGTCCCAACTGATACAAATACCAGTTCACATACAGGTCTTCAATCGCGGTATCTAGGCTGGCGAGGATCTCCACCGCCTGCCCCTGCAACTCATCCACCGCCTCGTTAAATAATCGATAAGAGGCGTCAAACTGAAACAGTTCTTTCTCGTAGGCCAAATACATGGCCTGAGCGCTAGGGTAATGGAAGCCATCCACAAAGCGTCGTCTTAAATCAAACAGCTGCTCTGCGTGGCAAAGCGCTTGATATAAAAAGCGGTATTTGGGCGTACTTCGCGCCCAGTACATTTGGCGGCGGCGCGACAGTAACATGGCAAAATCGGCACGAGAAAACACCAATCCTCCCGCCTGCAAATCCTCCACTAACGCCCGAATGATCCATTGTTCGACCGCTTCAAAGGTTTCTACCGCTAGCAACTGCGAGGTTTCTAAGGTCGTTAAACGGCTACTCAGCTCTAACTGCTTAGCGATCATCGCCGACAATTGGCGGTAATCCTCACTATAGCGGCTCGAATCTCGCCATAAGCCTAGCAAAGTCATGGCATTGGCGCGTCCCGATGGATTGGCCAGCAGCTGGCCTTTCATCCATTGTGGCCGTGCGCCATCCATCAGCTCATAACACTCGCTCACCAGCATTCGCCGCAGTAAGTCATTTAAGCTTGGCGTTGCCGTGTCATCCGTCACGCCAAGGTAATCAAAATGCTCCGCCATCAGTGCCCAAAAGCTTATCAGCACACAATGCTTTTCAAGCAGGGCCAACTCTTTCTCAATGGCCGATGAATCTTCATCCACCATCAGGCTGCCCAGCGTCATCAGCATATCTGGGTAATTGGGCTTACACCCCAGCAGCACACTGATGATTTTCATGTCCAGCGATAATGGCGTTTCTTGGCCGCTACGGCCATCCACTCTGGCCTTTAAGGTTTTAAGCCGCTCTTGGCTGGCAAAAAAACTCTGCCGCGCCGCAATGTGCTCCCGCAGTGACATATCATGCAGCCCAAGCTCATTTAAAATGATCGACGCCGCATCGGCATAAAAGGTCTCGCTGTAGCAGCGCATATCCAGCAGCCAATCCTCGGCCGCAACAGGCTCAGCACTCGGCCAATACAGCAAAAACGCCTGTGGCTGTGCTTGTGCCTGTGAAAATGAAGACGGCTGTTGGTGCAAATCCTGCGAATTCTGTAACGCCGATACATTCGGCAAATCAATCCGGCAGCGCACCGCCAGCTGTGACTCCTCGGCCATATTCAGCACACACACAGGTGCATCTTGATGCCACAGCGACAGCTCGTTAAGCACCGCGGTAAAGCTCTGGTCAGGATCGTGCCAAAACACAATCCGGCTGGCTTCGAATTTTTTGTTTAAACCCGTTTGTAACTGGGTAATATCCATTTTAAATCCAATAATTTACTGTAAAATCACTAACGCGTTAAAGACCTGAATCATCGACTTGTTTGATTTCTGTATCACTGGCGTCAATCTCACTCGCCCTTATCGCCGGTGATGGCTTTCACATCACTGAGCAAGGTGCCGAATTTGCCGTAGTTGACCTTGACCCCGTCATCGAGATCCAGGGTGATGCGCATATCGGCGTGGTGTTTAAGCTGGTCGTCAAAGGCGCGCAGCTCGGTAAGCTGTTTATTGAGGCTGTCGATCTCTTTGCCAATGCGCTTAGCTTCCGCGGTGCTGGCTTCGGTTTGTTCCATGCGTTTGCGTTCGATACGGCTCGCCATTTGGCCAAGCAGCGGGGTGACGTATTCGGTGCGCATCCGTGGCAGGGTCGATTCGTTATAACGGTGCAGATAGACCAGACACTCGAAGGCCTTTTCCTTGCCGGAGCTGAACAGCCAGTAAATCGGCCGCTTTTTGTAGGTTTTAAGATGATCTTTATAAAACTGGCTTGAAAGGTAACGACGAATGGTCTCGCGCGCCGTTTCGCCGCCCTTTTTCACCGGTTTCACCGCGTAAAGATTAAGACTGTCGGCAATAAAGCTAAGGTTTTCCTCGAGCGACTCTTTGCCCCAAACCGTGGCGACAAAGGCCTCGATGCGCGCCGCCACATCATCGCTAAACCAGTTTTCAGAGGTTAATGGCAAAATGCCATCGTCATCGGCGGCAAAGCTGGTATAAGCGCCCTCTTCCTCCAGCGCCTTAAAGCCCTCGTTACCAGCATAGGCGTACACCAGCCCGTCGCGGTCCAGCGAATAGCGGCCCATCATGCAGCCGATGGCGTAGGAGATGAGTTCAGCAATGGTGTCCGATTGCAGCCGTGCCTCCCGCTCGTCGTCAGTCAGATTACCGCCATAGCGATAGTGCGGGTTACAGGTCAGGGTGATTTCGTTTAAAGGCACCTCGGGTGTCAATTCATCCTGCAGACCATAGCCGTCGATAAAGAGGCGGTTATTTTCTTCTTCCAGACGCTGCATTTCGAGGGTGGTGGCAAGCCAGTTTGAGCGAGCATGTTGGCAACCTGCACTGATTTTAGGTTGATGATTTTTTGAATATAATAAAGGTAGAGAAGGGAATTCCCATGATGTCTCATAGGAGTTCCAATCATTTTTGGAAATTTCCACTAATAACTGAAGGTTTTCTAAAGCTCTATCTGGGGCTAATGTGAATGGAATTTTTTTTAAAATTTGAGGTGTTACATTTAGTGTTGGGTTAAGTAAGGCAAGTATGTAAGTCGATATATTTGAATTTAGAAATGCAAGTGCACTTTCTAAATACCCTTCTTCTTTACAGAAAAGGCCGAGACCGGCAGAGTCGAATGTAAATCCCGTTGGGTATTTTCTAAAGCTTGATTTAGATGATGTGATTTTTGACCACCCAACATGTTCCATGAAATAATATTCTTTACCATCATGTCTAAATCCTAGATTTTTTGACATAGCATCAAGATGTTTTTGAGAATATTTTAAGATGGAGTCAAAGTTACCATACCATTTTCTGAACTCCCCCCCCTTATTATGAGGGGTATATTTGAATTCGCCATGTTCGGACTTCCTCAGAAATCCGAAATCAATCTCATGCCATAAATTAATAAAATCTTCATTTTTACCAGTACAAATGCCAGCCTTTATATGAAAATGTTTTTCATATATTTCTGTAGATGAAAAAAGATCTGCAATTGTATGACTTAGCCAATAAGCCACCGGGCTCCCCGGGATTTTGCCAAAATCCGCCGCTGAGGCGCGGTAAAAGTGTTGTTGCATGTCGTTATTCTGTTGCTGGCTCATTGGGCCACCTCATTTTTTAAATCGGGTTGTAGATTGGTTTTCGCCAACGGTTGTAGTTGCGCTAACAAATCAAAAAAATACTCAAAAACGGGCCGTAACTGTGTCATGGTTGCGTCATCGACTTGGCCATTGGTATGCACCAGATCATTTCTTCGATTACGAATAGTAGTTTTGCCACCCAAGCTAACTCCGTCAGGCAATGGCTTTTCCTTGGTGCCCAATAAATAATCCAACAGCGCTATATCAATGTCCTGTGCCAACAATTCAAGCGCTGACTTAATTACCGCGAGATCCAGTTGCCGACTGCTGCTTTGGGCATGGTCTTTGAAGATGCTCTGCAATGGGCCAATCAGAGAGGGCAACGCCTTAGCAGAAAGCGTTTGTGCCTGTGCCTGTGCTTCTTTTTTAGAAGAGACAGTGAGATGAGGCTGTAATGCACGTTTTAGCTCTGGCTGGAGTTTTTTAAGCGCAGCCTGAGTTTCTTTGGTGTATTTGTAGATACTCATCAGCTCTTTGGCTGCTACTTCGGTGACTATCCACAGGTGCAGAAAAGCAGCCGTAGTAAACCCCGCCTCTTGCAGCGTTTGGGCATGCTTACGCTCAGCTTGAATGTGCGCCACTTTCAACGCGTCATTCGCTGCAATCTCAGAGAGCATTAGCTGCTTATGGGTTGGCAGTGTCATTTTCATTCACCATTTAGCGCGGACTTAAACATCGCCGCTTTTTCTGCTTCGCTATTGCCATCCACTAAGCGGAAATATCCGCCCTGATAGGTGGGCAGATGGGGCTGGGCCAGCACAAAGGCGGCGGTAGAGACCACCTCGCCACAGATACTGTTTATGGTTGGGATGTGCATGGTTACTCTCCCTGCTCGCTGGCTGCGCTGCACTGCTTGACCGCTTTCAAGTTGCGCTCGTTTAGCGGCGGAAACTGCTTCGGGCGGCCATTGTCGTCAATATCTTCATATTCGACATAACAGAAACCACCACGAGTCAAGCGATTACCTCCTTTACGGCACACTGTTGCAGCCGTACCAAAGGCAATCCCCATCACCATATTGGCCATATGTGCCATACATTCGATGGCGGAATGATTGAGCAACTTGATGCGCAGATTTTCGTAAGACGAAAGGAACATCCAACTTTGCATGGTCACCATGGCATGAAATGCGTTGGGCTTTAGCAGATCGAAGCCACTTTCCATAAACATGGCGAATAGATCTGATTTGCTATCGGGGAACTGCTTTTTAGCAAACTCTTTTAAATCGGCATTCATGCCCTTGCCGCCCATATAGGGTGGGTTGGCAATCACGGCATCATAGCGTTTGGTGAGTACGCTGGCTTGCTTGAGCAGCGGCAGCAGCGCCTGAGCCGCCGGTTTTTGCATGGCATCGCCGCGTTCACTTAAGCCCTTGAGGGTGGTGAGCAGCTCGGCGATGGCCTCGGCTTTATCGGCTGGCACCGCAATCAAGGAGCCTAAGGTTTTGGCGTCACTAAAGCGCTGCTGTAAATCCTCAAGCAGCGCTAGCCGTGCATCGCTGCTTGCAAGGGTTATCGGGGCACTGGCAAACAGATCCTGCACCTGCCCTCTGTCCCAGTCGGCGTTCAGGTTAAGCGCCTGCCACAGCTTAGGGATATTGAGCGCTCGGCTCTCCTGCAGAGCATAAATATTGAGCTGGATTTCACGAGAAAAGAGCCGGCGATCATCCTGACGGGCGCGCATCATTAGCGCAAAGCCGGCGAGCTGGGCGGCGCGGTCGTCAATATCGAGGCCATAGAGGTTGTGGCTGAGGATAAGCTCGGGGATCTCGCGGCTGCGGTAACTGCGCTCTTCGTAAATGCGATAAAGGATGTTATAGGCTTCGACCAGAATGTGGCCGGAGCCACAGGCAGGGTCCAGCACTGTGATGGATTCGGGCTCAATGCTGGTGGGCGTTAATCTTGCCAGCTCGGCCAGCACTTCGGCGGGCTGCTCACCCGGCGCCACATAGTAGGGCATATCGCCAGCCAAGGGCGAGCCTGGGTAGGTTTGCAGCCAATAGCGCCCAACCGAGTTTTGCACCAGATATTGCACAATCCAGTTGGGGGTAAACAGCTGGGTGGCGGCGGGAATGTCAGCGGATTTGACCACCTTGCCGATGACTTCATCTTTTTTCTCGCTGATATAAAACTGATACAGCCAGCCAATGACCTCGACCTGGTTCCAGTCTTCTTCCGGGATCCCATCCACCAGCTCGCGCCAGAAGGCGTCGGTACGGGTGAGCCCCTGGGGCAACAAGAGTTCGGTTTCATCGTCGATGGCTTCAAACAGGAATGGCATGGCGCCATGCAGGCGGTGGCACTGACCAAGCAAAAGCTCGCGAAACAGCGCCTCCTGCTGATTACCGACGAGCATCAGCTCCAGCAGCGCGGCTTTATCGAGGGCTACGCCCTCCTCCATTAACGAGTCAATGACCTCAGTAGCACGATCTAGCACCTCAAAGCCTTGGGGCTGAGTGGGGTGCGATAAGATTCGCACGCCATGTTCAAGATATCCCTCTTCGCTTTTGAGCTCCATAAAGCGGATAGCGCAGAAACGGTTAAACCAGGTGTAGGCCATCTGCTCTATCACGGCGGCCAGCCCTTCGGATTCGATGCGCTGCGTTAAGCGCTTAAGCGGCGCACTGACACGGGCCGGATGGGTGTATCCGGCAACCTGCAGCACATCGCCGCTGAGCACGGGCGCGCTGATGCCCTTGGCGGTTAAACCAAACTCAGCGGCACGGGCAGTAATGGCCTTGATAAAGGCGGTGCGGGCGCGGGGCGCGACTTTTTTAAGGTTATTGGTGTTCATGGTCCATCCGGAATATGCTTAATTATTTTTGGCAACACTGCACTCATCTGATGACAAAATCAGAATAACGCCTGCTGTAGGTGCAACTGATATGCAAGATATACTAATGCAGAGATAAAGAGTGCATTTGTTGCAACCGTGGATATCAACCAACGGCGAGCACGTTTTTGCCAGCCCGATTCAGTGCGTTTCATATCACAGCGCAATTGAGCCAGCTCTTGCGCCTGGGTTTGTAATAATGCCTGATGGCTTTCAATGGTTTGTGACTGCAATTGGTGATATTGCCCGGTTGAGGCTGCAAGCTTATTCAACGCCGTTTGCTGGACATCCAATGCGTGGGCCCATTCCATTCGCTGCTGAGTCATTTCCGCTTGCCGGCGTGTGTCATGCACTGCTAAGGCTTGATCAAGTTGATGTTCTACCTGATTTATCAACTCAGATTGCGCTTGCTGTAACAATTGCTGTGATTGACGTATCTCTAAGGTTTGCTGCTCAACGAATTCAATCAGTTGATCTTTGGTATGTTTAACCTCGTTAGCAATTTTGATCAGCTGAATGGCCCCTTCTTGCGTCAGCCCCTTCAGCTCAAAATATTCCGTGACCAGTTGCTCTAGTTTAAGATTTTGTTCAGATAATGCCTGTTGTTGCTGCAGGATCTTTTCATCACTGGCTGCAAGATGCTGTGTTTGTTCTTGGATAATTTCTTGCTGTATTGCCAACTCTTCCTGCTGGTTTACCAATTGCTTAGACTGGGCAACACTCAACACCATTAATTGACCAATTTTCTTGGAAAAACTTGCCTGCAACTCTGCTGCATCCAGTGTTGCATCCTCAAGCTCGCTCTTGTTCCACCATCGACCGAGAAAGTTACGCTCCTCGAATTCTTTTCTGGCAGATTTGAGGTTATCCATTTGTTTGTAATCGGCAGACAAGCCTTGTAACAGGCTTTTCATATCCACAGCACGCAGAAAGTCATCAGGTATATCTGAATGTGCGACAGACTGAATCAGGCTGCTTGTTTGATTTTCCACTATGCACCCCATCCCTTGATATTTATGTCGGCCATTAACGCGTCTAGCTCTTGCTGGCTGTCCTGGTATTGCTGTTTTTTCAGGCTGAGCTCTTCGAGTAACTGTTCTTTGGCAAGCCAGTCTTTGTCACAGGATTCATGGGTCGCAGTAGACGCTTCACAAGCTGTCTCGAGCGCTAGCCCTATTTGGAGATAGGTTTTTGCAATATCTTGATACATTGCTGAGTTTTTGAACTGCGCCTCAAGCAAGTCAGCCATGTGTAACAAATTACTTTGTAGTTCATCAAGATTGGCTTCTTTAGCATGCAACAGATCAGTGCCTTTTTCGGCAAGTCTGTCAAACAAGTTATCGAGACCGTATATAACCAGTGCTGAAATTATCCCAGTAAGTAACCCCGTAATAACTTGCGAGACAGCCCCAGCATAAAGCATGCCTGTTGATACAAGAAATGCATTTACGGACTCTTCGAATAGCATGCCGAGTGACATGGTGACCACCCCCGCGATGATTTTGGTTACCTGACGGAACACCTCATCTGAGCTCATATGCTCAGGTGGATTTGCTATCATTTTGACAGCCTCCCACAGCCCCTTCATACCTTCGCGGATGATGGTGACCACCTTGGCAGACGTCGTCACCACGGAATTGATGATAAACGTCAGCAGGTTACTGACAAAGCCCTGAACCCCGCCCTGAATCGCGGCATCTAAAGCACTACCCAGTTTGTTAATGACTCTGTTAGCAACCCGTTTAAAGGCCGCTATCAGCCTGTCAATAAACCCCGGTTCTTTAAACGGTGGCCACTCTACAAAAATGCCGTTGACGAATTCGAAGAGTAAGACGCCTAGGGCTTGCCTTAATGCGTTCTTTCCGGCTTCTTTAGCACCAGTCATAGCCAGCTCGCTGCCCTGCTTTTTGAGTTGCGCTACAAGTAGGTCACGCTCAATAGCGCGCTCCGAATTCTTTACAGTTTGCTCGAATACATAGCTATCTAGTTCAAAGTACTCAGCGTTAGTCTTACCTTTATCTGCTTTACGCTGCTGTGCCGACCATTCGCGTTTATCCTGATCTTGCATTGACTGGTTGATACGCCCTTCCGCCGGCACCAGATTGGCGTCTTGGTTAGCCATCTCAACCCGCTGCTCTTTCGTCATAAACAAATTAGCTTTAGAGTCCATTTCGATACTTTTCACTGCGCGAACATGATCCAAATGAGTTTGAACATCTCTGGTTAACTCGTTCCCTGTATAAGCACTAATCGGTGCATCCTCCTGCTTAAACATTTTTTTACGTTTGGCAGGAAGATATTTGTCATAGTCGGATCTACGAAACTTTTTTTCAGAGCTCTTTTGTACCAACTCATCAAATTTGGCTTTTTCCTGATTTGTTGCTGTGATCCCTTTTTCAAAGTTATGCAGGGTTGTGACATTGCCGCCGGTTTTGTCATCGAACATGGCCGGAGTTAACCCAAAAGGGCCAATCACACTCTGTAACGTCTGTTCTCGCAAACTGATCTTCAGCTCATTAAATCGCTGCTCCTTCAACGATTCTTTGGTTTTGCTTGGTTGTTGAGTCCGTTTCATCTGTAGTTCCCCGAATCCCTTACCTTACTTAATCCGTACCCGCTTGCCAGCGCTGATGGCATCGTTTAAGCGGCTGCGCAGCTTGTCGAGATAGGCTTCGATATCATCCGGGGTTTCAATAAACATATGACTAGCACCTAACAGCTCGGTGGGCGAGACTATTTCAATCGGCTTGGCGACAGGGGCCGGTGGTGTAACAGGCTCTGGTTTAACAAGCTGTGTTGTACACGCCGACGGAGTCATGGCAGTGGTGGTTGCCTCCATTGTTGTTGCTGCGCCTGCTGTAGATGCACCAGATGTAGATGCGCCGCCAGCTACGGCTTGTGATCCTGTGCCCGGCTCTGTCACCTTTAAGCCCTGCTGTGCCTGGTCTAACTGTGCCTGCTGCGCAGCGCTGTACGTGTTGATGATGTCAATGACATCATCTTCGAGCTCATCGGCTTGTTTCTCAAAACTCAACATTTCATGCAGCGAGTGGCTTTGGGCGACCTTTTGTTTTAGGTCTTCAAAGGGATGCAGGGCGCGATTGCAAAGCTCATCCGGTAAACCTGCCAGTAAACTGACACAACTTTGCTTAACGGTATCAATGCTAACCACTGCGGCGTAACGGCGAGTCTCGATCAAGCGCTGATTGACGCGTTTTAGGGTATCAATGTGAGTTGCGACCGTACGCAGCTTAGCGTAGGGCGCGGCCGCCTTGACGATAAGCTCAAGCTCATTGAAGGCATTGGCGGCTTCGGTATCTTGTTCCAAGGCATGGCGGTTAGCGGCAAATTGCTCGCCTATCGCGCGCTTGAGCTGTTGCCAAGTCTCAAATTGGCGGGTAAAGAACTCTTCGACTTCTTCAAAGTCCTCGGCAAAGTCTTGCAGATCATTGCTGTGGCTTTGTAATTGTTCGATTAGGCTAAAGCTGTTGTTTTGCTGCTCCAGCAAGGTAGCCACTAAACGGGTGCCCTGCTCTAATACCGTTTTGCCGGGGCAATCGGATAAATTGGCTTTTTGGGTGAAGTCTCTGAGCAGCGCCTGCCAGCTGTTAAGTTCTTCCAACAGCTTTTTGGCTAGTTCTTTTTCGCTCACCTCAAAGGGCTTGTTAAAAATCTCTTTGGCAAGCTTTGCCGCTTTGCTGATTTGCAGCTCGGAGTGTTGCCTCACGCGCCGTAGACGCAAGGTGGCAAAACTGCGAACTGAGGTAAATTGCTCATAACTGCGTTTAAGGGGTAAATCCCCCGCAGGCGTTGACAGCGCCACCTTACCTTGCAGTACTAGGTACGCAAGTTGCAGTATCACTTCATCGCGGTTCCAGCCAAAAGGACGGCCAGTAAATCGCTCCAGCATATCCTTTAAATACACTGGCTTATTGGCTGAATCAGCCACATCCAAGAAAAGAGCAATTTCTTGCTTAGCGCCCGCATTAGGATCTTGCTCGCCAAGGCCGAGATTAAGCTGAGCCAGATCATCGGCGGTGACGACGGCCTTAAGCTCTTGTAATGGTGCGTTGCCTGAATTTTTAAGCAAGTTAAGTTTTTGGAATGAGTTTTCAATGACATAGGCAAAACACTCGTCAATAATGCTCACGACATTGGCGGCTTTAACATTGAGTTCGCTGCCAAGGGCATAGCAAGGCGCTTGCTTAACCAGATCTTCAAAGGCCAAGCTTAAGCGTTTGCGACGACTGGTGTTTTCCATGGCTTTTTCGGCGAGCAATTTTTCTTGCTCTGGGCGCTGACCGCGGATCCCTGAGAGGAATTTTTCAGTTTTAAGCCAAGTATCAAACTCATCCCAAAGGCGCTTATCGCTGGGTAATCGTAATAGCACACAACCCTGCCCTTCATTGCTCATGGCTTTGCAGGCTTGCTCATGGTAAGTGTCATAATTGGCATCCAAGGGGGAAATCACTTTGAGCACTAAATCGGTTTGCAAACTGCCATCAATTGGGTGGCCATTACAGAACCGGCTTAAGGGATAATCTTGTTTATTGACCGGATAACGATACTGACGCTTGCCGCCGAGGACCTCGTCGAATACCAGTTTCGCTAGTTGGCGGTTTTCTTCAGTAGACTCTACTTGGGTGTGCTTGATTTCCTGTTCGATGGCTTTCTCATCATCGGTGAGGAACACATATTCATCACCATTACGGGTGATCAGTAACTGATTTTCTAAACGGTTAAGGCTGGCTTCAATCCGACTTTTTAGGGCTACTTTATCGGTGTCGATTTCTTCAATAGACAGCGTCACCAAATTATCTAAGGTCGATTTAAGAATATCGACATAGCGAATTAAAAACAGCGTTTTTAGAATGCATACATCGTAAGGTTCTAGGGTCTTTTTCTCGGCGGCCTGCTCGAAAATACGTTTGACGTTGGTATCTAGAAACGACTCGATAGCGGGATAAAAGGCATGAAACGGAATGAGCACACCTACGGATTCTTGCATAAATTGCCGCGCAGCATTTTGAAACGCATCTAGCAATGAACGCTCACCGCGGGAGAGGTGCTTACCTGTGGCGCCGACTTTACGGATAGCCTCAAACACCTTTTGTACCAGCAAATATTGATAAGGTACAAAAGGATAATGGTCGATAAATTGGACATTGTCCTCAAAGCTATTGAGCTCTACCGTGGTATTGCTGTCAAAGGCGAGCTGGTTTTTGAGGATATCGCCCTTTCTTGCATACAAGGCTGCGAGTTCATCTTTGGCTGTTGGACTCTTTTCGAGCAACCTCGCTTGGATCACTTCACTGGTATTGGATGATGAGAGAGAAATCCGTGTATGGAAACGACCTTGAATTTTTGAAAAATCTTGGCCCTTTTTAGCACTGAGATCACCAAGGACAGCATCAATATCTTCCTGCGAGGTAACAATAACCCATGCCCGGCCACCACAGGCGGTGCCAAGATTTTCGGTGATGGTTTGCAGTTTGAGCATCATCTGTGTGTTGCTGCCAATAAACTGGCCTACTTCATCGACTAAAAACAGAATGCGCTTATCGCCACAGCGATCTAAATACTCCCTCACCCATTTAGCAAAGTTGGCGATGTCGAGGGTAAACATCGACTCGAGGTTTTCCATACTCTGTATCGAGGATGCCTCAGACTGCCCTGTGGCATGGGACCAAGCGATGGCCATTTCGTCACGGCAGAAACCATAAGCATCACGCTCATCTTCCCAGTGATCGCCCTTGACCTCAAAAAACTTGTCTTTAAATGCTTGATATTGACCGCGTTCATCAAGCTCGCGCTCAAGGTGGGCAATATGGGGGTGATCGGCGCTGTACCCTAAGCGCTCGTTAAACACTCGCAGAAAGACTTTGAGAATGGCATCTTCTTTATCTTCGGTATCTGCACGACTATCGATGTTGAATAAGATCACATCGGTGTCACGATTCACTGCGGCGTGGATATCGCTAAACAGCAGGCTGTCGGTGATTTTTGATTTGAAGAACTCTATCGCAGCGCGGGTTTCACCCTTGTTAATGGCCTTTTGATTGCCCAGCAAATAAGACAAAATTTTAATAAAATGCGATTTACCCGAACCAAAATAACCCGATACCCATATACCTATTTTACCGGCAACAGCAGGATCATCGGGATTGGCTATACCAGGCAGGTAGGACTCAAAAAAACGGCGCAAGTGACGGTCAAGCTCTCGGGTGACTACATATTCATCCAGTTCGCTCCAAACAATTTGTTCATCGAGCTGATCGGCTTTAACAACGCCATTGATTGGACGGTCGAGCTCTTTGTTGAATAAGTCTTTTAATTGCATAATGTCTTCCCGAAAATGACGGCTCAGATTTTTATCTGGCATTCCGTTGCTGGTTTTTATGGTTAAGTCTGTTTACTTACATTCATTGGTTAATAGTGCTTTGCTCTAGGCACCAACGGAAATGCCCGATAGTAGTTTGCCTGTGAGATCTCAGCAGAATCAAAATCGAAGGGGTATAACTCAAGCCCCGTATAACGCCCTGGGTACATCAGCACCAAAGGTGTGTGTGCCATTTTGGCGTGCAGTGCATTTAATAGGCTGTGACCTCTAAGTAATGGCCAACATTGCCCAAGGCCTGATAGCACCACAAACTGAGGCTGCAGGGCTTGAATTTTTTCGGATAATTGACTCGCGACCTTGCCTTGCTCCAGTGGGCCCTTGAGGGCTTTTGCCAGTGCTTCGGTGCCCTTTTGTATTTCCATTTCAAAGGCTTTATCTAGAAGTTTTCGGCTTCGGAGCATTTCGATGATTTCTTCAAACAGGTTCAGATGTAGTAATCGATAACTCTGACGCTCAAGCTTGCCTAAAGTGCTTGCAAGGTGATCCCTTATCATTAACTCGTACTGGGGTGGGTAATCGAAAATATAAAAACCAATCTCACCACCCAGTTCTTGGTTGTTTAAAAAGCTGTCACTTTTGAGGCGCTCTTCTATCGCATCTAATCGCGTTATCAGCGAGGTTTTGCTTTCCTGTTGCAAGTTCATCGTGCACTTTCCATGGCATTAAGAATATGGGTGCAATCGAACTGATTACACCAATCAGTAAGCTCGGGTTGCAGATAAACATTTTTGAGTTTTTTACTGCGGCCAGACTCGAGAAAGCCTGCATCCGCAAGGATTTTGAATATATTCGAGCCAATTTTTTGGATCGAGGCAGTTGAGTACTTTTCAAGCCCCTCGATTACCCTAAATCTTGAGTCAATAAATTCCTGCCAATCATCTAATCTGAGCACTTCGCGGTACATGCGCCGCGCGTCAGAAACGGTTGTCATCATAAAATCTGATAGCACTGGTGATTGTTTCATCACGGCAAATAACAGGAGCTGATTCGCTAGCTCATCTTGAGCGACCTCGAGGTCCGCCCAAAACGCTTCCCCTAAGGGTTCAATACGTTTTCGGACTGTGCTTGCCATCCGTTTTGCGCTGTGAACTGAAGGTTTTTGTAATATATTTTCATCAACAATGGCCTGTAGCCATTGCTGATCATCTGGGTGCGACTTAAGTAGCTTGGCGATAACCCTGCTTTCACGAAGCATGATGCTGCCACCGATAATGTCGCCTAAGTATGCTTTTGCATTCATAAAATTGGACTTCCAGAATGGGAGTTCATCCCAGGTGCTAAGACGAGGTTTTCAACGCCGTAGAGCGCCTGATGATTTTTGAGCGCCAGATGTAGCTCTGGCCCTTTAAGGGTATGATCTTGGCTACAATCAACATTCCATAATCTGAGTAAGTAACCTGCCAAGGCGGCTCTGATATCAATTTTTAACCCGCCCTGCTGCATTTGATAATCCCGTTCAATCGCTTCCTTATGACTAATGTAGGGATGAGGGATCAGTTCCAATTCCACGATGCGGTTCCACTGTTTGTCCTTGGCTTGCAGCTCATGGTCCACTGGCTCATCACCATGGGGCATAGCCGCCTCAATACGACTGAGTACAAAATCACGAAATTCATTGCTCGTTCTGTCATATGCACGAACATGCCAGCGAAGGCCCGTATCGACCAGTGTATGGGGAACTATCTCACGCACCGATTTACCCGATGATAAGGAGTGATAAGTGATTTTTAGCGAAGAAGCTTTGTAAATGCCCTCACTGATTGCCGCGACAATTTGGATAGCAGGACGATTAAGACGATATGGACTTTCGCAGGTAATAGTCGGAAAGCCTTGCCGTAAAAAACCATCTCCAAACCCTTGGCTTAAGGTAGCTAGAGTTCTGATCACGTCAAAATCGAAAAGGGATATAAAGGACGCAGCCTTGAGATGTTGCTTACGCTTTTCATCATAAACCACATTTTGCGGCGCAATTTCTTTGTAACGGGCAAAGTCTTGGGTCGCAACGGAAGGGGCAATATTGAAGCGCTCGATAAGATCTCTTCGGCGGGCTTCACCTTTGAACATTAACACAAAATCAATGTGAGCCAGTCGCTCGCGCTGTGCAAGCGTTAAACTGTCCAATGTAAGCGGAATCGAAGGCAGTTGAGTCAAAAGCTATCCTTAGTTTACTCATGCTGACGGTACAACAAACTGAGATTTGTTACACTGCCTACTGAATTAAAGTAGGTTGATATTAACAAGAAGATTGTTAATCAGCTAGCCCTTCCAGTAATTAAGTCTGTGATGTGAGATAAATGTTCCACTTTCAGCCCATGACATAGGCCAGCCTCTATGTTAAGTATTTGAATTTAAAGCAAAGTTTGTGAATAGGTAAAGAGAAATGGGCTACATTGGGCGCTTTTCTTGGGGAACATATCTGTAAGTTCAGTTAGCAAACATGACCGTGCGGTTAAACCGTCTTAACGATGTTCTCGTTTACGTTACTATTTAACTTATTCATTTACATAAACAATTACATCTTCAACGTTACAGCCGAAATAGGCACACAATGAATCGATTGCTTTTGTTGTTGTCGAGTACTGGTAGCTAGGATTCATCATCTTAGACAAGGCTGTTCTGTTTACCCCAGCGGAATCAGCAACCTCCTGCAAAGTAATTTTTCTTCTTTCTTTAAATTCTTTTTCAGCTATTAACTCTTTGATTTTAAACCTAATCACTTTAATTGACCTTTGAATGCGCTAAAAATATTGAAAATGTTCCTTGAAAGAACATTCAACAACTGATTTAATGTTCCCATATGGAACAATGTGAAAGCCTAAAGAACATAAGAGGCATTTATGAAACAAACATTACTGAATGCGAAAGAACTTTCTCAAAGGATAAAGTTTAGTGCGGCATATATCAACCACACATTGAAAGATAGTGTGTTCATTGAAGGTGTTCATTACATCAAACCTTTTGGCGGTAGAAAAATTTTCTACATCTGGGAAGTAATTGAGCTGGAGCTTTTTAGAACCGCTCAGCCAAGCAAAATTGTCGTTCCAATGGCTCGAGGAGGTGTTTGCCATGGGTAACATTAGAGCGCGCGATGGAAAGCTATTTTTCGATTTCTCTTACGAAGGCATTAGATGCAGAGAGCAAACGGTATTGATAGATAATCGTTTAAACCGCTCAAAATTAACCAGTATTTTAAATACGATCGAAGCTGAAATTAGATTAAATCGATTTGTGTTTAAATCCTATTTCCCATCCAGCTCAAGGTGTAGTCAATTTTCTGAATACGACTTGAGAGTGCAGCAGCATCTGGCTGAACAAGTGGAACCATTGACAGTGAATATTATGTCTAATATCCCTACTTTTGAGGGTTTTGTCGGGGAATGGGTTGCAGAAAATAAGATCCAATGGAAAAAAAGTCATTATAAGAATGTGCAAATGATCATTGAAAGCTACTTATTACCCGTATTTGGCAATATTAGGATTAACGAAATTACACGACCCAGCTTGATTAAATTTAGATCGTCAATTTCAGACTCTCGACGTCCAGGAGTGAAAGAAAAACTCAGTAACGACTGGATAAACCATGTGATGACGCCGCTTCGTGGGATCCTAAATGAAGCGGCTTTGCGGTTCGACTTCCCTACTCCGTTTATCAATATCAAACCGTTAAAAATTGATAAGACAGCCATTGAACCGTTTTCACTGGCAGAAGTTCAGCTTTTCTTGTCGAGAGTGCGTGAAGATTTTCGCGACTATTATACAGTGAGATTTTTCACTGCTATGAGGACTGCTGAAATTGATGGGCTTAAATGGCAGTTTGTTAATTTGGACCGCAACGAAATTTTGATCCAAGAGACGCTTGTTGACGGCAATGTAGAGACACCTAAAACATCAGCATCATATAGAAGCATACAATTGTCACAACCTGTCGTTGAAGCACTAAAACGACAACGAAAAGTGACAGGGAGTAAGACTTATGTATTTTGCAATGCAAGTGGCAATCCTCTTGATCATCGCAATGTGACAAAACGTGTTTGGTATCCAGCATTAGATGAGATGCACCTAAAAAGAAGGCGACCTTATCAAACAAGACATACATGTGCGACGTTATGGCTAGCCGCCGGTGAAAACCCAGAATGGATCGCCAAGCAAATGGGGCACAGCACGACGAAAATGTTATTTGAAGTCTATAGCCGTTATGTACCCAATGCGACCAGACAAGATGGTAGTGCATTCGACCGACTCATTGAACACGTTAATTTTGATGCTATTCAGGAGAATTAAGATGAATAACCCTGTCTTTGTTTGGATAAATGACATCAAACTAAGTGCAAGCCTACCCACGGCAAACTGTGAATTTATTTCATCGAAACGCACCTTTAACGCCATTACATCAACTGCTATAGCAAGGAATTGTTACATAAGCAATGGTCCTGCACTGATGGCATTATCTAATGACTACCAAGATAATATCGTGGTTTGTGCTATACAGTCGATATCAACTAGATGCACGAAAAGTCAATATCATCAATTGGTGAATTTTGTTCACGACCATAATGAAAACTTAGTCGGTCGTTTCCTAAGACTGATTGGCTTAGTGACAATGGCAGAATTCAAACCATTCATCGACTTCATTTTAGATAATGAGCGCGTACTAAGGCTATTCATGAATTCTGAAGCCAGTTTTAAGCATCATCACTGTACCCAAGGAGGTTTGTTTGAACATAGTATTGAAGTGGCCGAAATGACGTATCAAAACGCAAAGCATCTAGGGCATTCTGATGTTGAATGTCAGACTGGTCTGGTTGCTGCTCTATTTCATGATATTGGAAAAATCTATCCCGCTCTACAAATGAATAGTGACAAATACCATGCAGGCACTCATGAGCGTTATGCTTTTGCGCTATTGGCTAAACCATTAGGGGAACTCGGAACAATAAATAGCCGCGTTTTTTCAATGCTATGTGAGCTTCTAGCCGCAAAACCATATGGACATAAGACCCGATACCCAATTGAGCATGTATTAAAACAGGCAGACCGAACTTCAGCGGAATCTAACTTTGCAAAATTGCAATTTAAAGCTCTACCACCGCATTATTACTTTACTAAAGTAAATGGTAACATTATGTATTGACTAAACAATTTGTAAATTTTTATAAGGAAAGCGGTTATGAAACAAATCTATATAGGTCATGCACAGTATTTTGCAACAGGTGAAGGTCGAACTGATGTTTTTGCCTCTGGTTCTATTGAAGAGATCGTCAATTTCGTTGATCCTTTTTATGCGAAGGAGCTGACATTTTTTTCATTGGAGAAGATACAAGGCGCTTTCAAACTATTAGCTGATAATGATGAGTTTATCTATGATACAGGCAGAGAAGACTACCCTGCCTTATATTGCGCTTTTAATCTTCAATTCCATTTACCCATCGTTGCTAAAATGATTAAAGACGGAACAGGTCATATGGTTTTTGGTTTCAAATTACATCTTAATTTTTCATAAAACCCACGCATTTAAATGAAGATCTGCATAGTCAGATAGAAAAATGCAGGTGAAGCTCAATGATGGCAGTCGTTCATTGCTAATGATTCTTCCACGAAAACCGATTCACGTGGCACCAAGATTTATTGGCGTAATCAACAAATCAAAGCATTGATAAATTTACCAAATCACGTGCGGGGTCAATAGTTCTCCCCCTTTATCTCGTACTTTACGATATAAAGCAGGGTCTACAATATTTTCATGCAAGCTAGGGGATAAAACCGGAGACAATGCCATACGTTCCTTTATAAATTTATCTCGACTATATTCACTGACATGTAACGAATAGCCATCTGTTTCTGGATATCCAAATTCGTCGTCTTCATATGCTACCCAAGCAACACAATAGAGCGTAAACGCTGATGAAACCGCTTGTTTTACCTGTTTTACTTTCTTTTTCTGATCTCTATGCTTCATAACATGAACTCCATTTACAAATACGTTTACTATAACTGCGCTATTTCAACGCGAGAGTATTCAACATCGCCATAATCTGATGCGTAAAAGCTTATAGCATCATTTATGGCTGCCAGACCTGAACTCAATTTTTCTTGGGCATGTTGTTCAATTCGTGCAATTGATGACTTTGAAAATTTATCTGGAGACGAGATCGCATATCCAAAATATCCCCAGCGCTCGACCTTAATCCCCCCTTTACAGTAGGTAAATTTAACTCTCAACTGTGGATTAGCGTTTAACTCTTTCGCTTTGCCACTCTTTGAAATGAGCACTATTTTTGAATAATTTTCATCAGTATATTACCTTCTGTGCTGATTAACTCGCGCACAGTGCACGAAAATCATGTCACTAGGCGAGTGGCGATCAACCGCCGAGCGCGATAATCGCGTTGACCAATACCGCACCGATAATCGCAAACGAGGTACCGTAGATAAACCAGTTGCCCCCCGCATGGCGCCCCAACACTACGCCGCAAATAAACAACAACGCCACCGCCACCCAGTTAGAAATGCGTAGTGCCAGCACCGCCTCGGGAATAAATATAAACGGAATGACGATAGGAAATGTTGCCAGCACCACTAGCGCGAACACACAGACCGCAGAGATCAAATCCTGAAGTCCCAGTCTCGGACGCGCCGTCAGCGATATCTTGAGCAAAGACTGGCGCAACGTCTCGAGCGCGGCGGGAGTGACCACTACCGCGAGTCGCTCCGGTAGCAGGTCGGCAATCTGTTTTTGACCGGCGCGCTCATTTATCAAGATGTCTTGTCCCTCGGGGTGATCCCGCTGCTGATCATGGCCACCTTTATTGGCACTTGGCTCGGCTACATGCAGGGGCGCTTCCTCGGCCATACCCAGATGTATCATAGGCTAATGTCCCATGTGGAAGACAGGCACAAGGAGAAGGTCTACTACCTGCTGGACAAATACGGCATCCTGACCCTGATCACCGCCCGTTACATCGCCTTCGTGCGCACTGCCTATCCCTATATCGTCGGCGCGACTGAACTGCCCCAGGGGCGCTTTCTTATCGTCAATCTGATCAGCTCCATCATGTGGATCTGCCCGTTGGTTGGGTTCGGTTATTACCTGAGCCACACCAAACTGGCAGCGGAATACCAGTCACAGTTCCTCAATTTCATCATCTATCTGCCAGTGGTATTACTTTTAGGCGGCATGGTGGCACTGGTGTGGCGCTGGATAAGCAAACGCAAGGCCGCGCAGCCACGGGATTGACCCCTAGCACAATGCCCAACAGTGAAATAACTGGATCAGATTCAACGTCCAAATGAGTTACAGGCGGCGCAATGATTTAGGATTGGCAAAACTCCACTCTCAAGGGTTACAGCGGATTAAGTATTGCTGCGCCCAACACCATCTAAACAAACAAAATGAGTAAAAGGCTAGCGATGGGAACCCTAGCTAGCCATAGGTACCAATCTCAGTCTTCCTTACGTCATAGCTTGCGCTCGAGTTTATCCACAAGGTAGTCAGCTAATTCAGAAATAGGGATGTGAGTCATAACGCCGTCTTTGCGACACTTAACCGCAACCCTATTTTCAGCCTCTTCCTTATCCCCAACAGTCAAAATGTAAGGCACTTTTTGCTTGTGAAAGCGTTTCATTTTGCGGGCAACTGAGTTTTGACTGATATCAACCAACACTCGCATGTCTCGTGCTAAACATAGTGCCTCTAGCTGGCGGACAAATTGGCTGTTTGACTCATTCACTGAGGCGATAGCGACAGGTACAGGATGTAACCAATCCGGGAGATTGCCCTGTGATACTTCCAAGAGGATCCCCAACCAACGCTCGATAGAGCCATACATAGCTTGGTGCATAATCACTGGCCGTTCGAATTCACCTTGCTCATTGGTGTAGTGAACATCGAATCTTTCAGGCAAATTAAAATCAAACTGGATAGTGCCACACTGCCAGCGTCTTCCCATAGAATCTGTCAGTGACAGTTCAATTTTGGGGCCATAAAAAGCCCCTTCGCCAGCTTGATACTCGGCATCAAAGCCCTCAATCTGGCAGGCTGAATACAATAGCTTTTGTGCTCGACACCATTGCTCATCGCTGCCTAATGCCTTTTCAGGTTTAGTCGATATTTTTACGTCTAAATTATGGTAACCGTAATCGCCATAAACCTGCTTTGCCCGTTGGAGAAAGCCACATATCTCCACTTCCGCCTGAGACCAACAACAAAAAACATGGGCATCATCCTGAGTGAACTGGCGTGCGCGTAGGCAACCATTTAACGAGCCAGAGGATTCATTGCGGTGAACTAAGCCAAACTCAAATAGTCGCAGTGGCAAATCTCTATGGCTATGTACCCCGCGCTTAAACAGCAAAATATGGGCAGGACAAGACATAGGTTTTAACACATATTCATCGATGTTTTCCTTTCCGCCACCGAAAAACATGTTGTCTACAAACATGTCCATATGCCCAGATGTTTGCCATAACTCCTTCTTCATAAAAACAGGCGTGTTCACCTCCTCAAAACCATTGCGGCGATACACGCGCCTCATGTGCTCTTGAATATCTCGGAATAACGCCCAGCCATTCGGGTGCCAAAAAATCATGCCAGGCGCCTGTGGTTCAGAGTGAAACAGGTCAAGTTGTTCTGCAATTTCGCGATGTGTTTTCATCATTCTCTCCTGAGTTAAATCTGAGTTAAATCTGAGCGAAATACAAAACCAAGGTATAAAAAAACCCCCTGGCGATTTCGCTCAGAGGGTTTTTTTAAAGACGCAAAAAACTACCCCCCGAGAATTCTCGTGGTGGTAGTGGTGGTGTTAATTGCGCTTACGTATATTTTGTTCATGGGCCAGTAATAACAAATCATCCCTATCGCAGCAAGCATTTTATTTATAAATGCCACATGGCCTCTAGCCACATGCCTGTCGTCCACAGGCATGACATAACTTTACTATTCGCTTTCAATATCAGTAATTAAGCACTGTCATTCCAGTGACTCGATGAATAGAAACCTMGGGTTTCTGAGCTTATGAACGAGAGCCATGGAAGGCGAGCAGGCAGTTAAATAGGGATATTGCTCAAGTCCGTATATGCTCGAAGTACTTAATCTTGTTTAACTCTTATGTATATCTGCGGGCTCGCAAGATCAAAGATAAAGCCTGAATTACTGCTTTCCTAGCTATCACAATTAAGCACTGTCACTCCAGTGACACGCAGCAAGTACATCCTGTATGCTCGACCGTGGCATCCCTGCCACGGACGGTCACTTACATGACAGTGCTTAATCCTGTTTAATTTCGTCGTACATCTCCCCCTACAAAAAATCGAAATCTAAAGTACGACGACACAAATGCTCGTCAATCAGAGCAACATAGTCACAAGTCATTCTTTAAAATAAGTTTTGTGATAAAACGCATTGATTAAACCGCATAACGAAGGTTAAAGTATGACCACTAAGGAAAAAGCAGAGCAAAACTCGAACTCAATTATCGAGCCGCCATTTAGGGAAGAAGAAGCAAATCAATTTTTTTAAAAAGTTTACTCTGACCCCACTTATTTTTAGGAAAAGCACATGAACAACAATGTATTACAACTCTTTGTCGAACTGATAAACCTTGCCTCTGGGTTAGTTTTCTTCTATTGCTTATTTTCGATTCCAGCACAGTTCATCAGGCGATTTCGCTTGAAAAGACAAGGCAAGACTGTGTCACCAATACTCCTCATAATTAGAAAACTTCTGAAGTACTGGTTATTTACCGCCTTAATTCTAATACCGTTTTCGTTGGTAATCAGTTATTTGGCACTGAGCGGAGGAAACCTATCCGATAAGGAAATATTCGTTCTGCTGGTCACACAAGTTTTTATAGGCAATATTGGAACAACACTGCTGTTTGGCTATGTGTTCATGAAAGCAAATAAGGCTAGCTGGAGTCACTCGGTGCTAGAACAGAACGGTTCAGCGCCATTAGAGGCAACGACATAACAATTCACTCCGGCCGCAAATGATGTGGCCTCTGTGGGTCAGCCTATGCAGTGTCTTCACAAAGCGTTAGGTTATATCACATTGATAAGGAAACACGATGGCAACGTTAGCAGCAAGCTTTGCAGGATGGAACATCTTCGTTTTATTAGTAATTCTTTTATGTTATGGCGTGGGAGCGTTGTCAGATCGTTTCAGGTTTATAGAGTTGATTGTAATAATATTACTGGCTAGCTTATTTTTGCTAATATTTGTGCCACTCTCACCGCTAACTTACTTGTTAGTCAAAGAAGATAAAGAAGAGCAAGGTTCCTATTTTAGGTATCTCGCGAATTACTTTAAAGGAATGTTTGAAATAGTCGCAAAAAAATAACTAGGACGTAAATTAGGCCCCCATCTTAAATCACATGGTTTAGTATCATCTACTAAAATAAGTGGGCAGAGTAAACATAATATCACCCAACAAAAAACCGCCCCACAGACCGCTGTTTTATACCTCGATAGCTAGGATAAAGAGTTAGGATCGGAGTTAGGACATATATGGTCACCTCGGGGTTAGCAAGGCCAATGTCCTATTTTGTTCCATATATGTCCTGTTTTTCCGGTTTCAACAAAAACTGGACATTTATTCCCCGCATATTGCTTTTAGTAAATTAGGGCTAACAGTCCCGAATTCAACCCCGAAGTGCGACACTCGACAATTAAGCAGCTAACTGTAGTGGCTCGCAAACATAATACCGCGAGCTTGATTACATCCGGCTTCTCGGACTCAGATTAACTGTTAAAAAGCCGAACGCTCGGCTCACAATCACTGCTAATGAGATATCCAGAATTAATAACGAGCTTGAATTTATCCTTATCGGCTCACATTAACTGGCTACAGTTGTCATTCATTATGCTCAGTGGACAGTCGCATAAATTTACAAATGTTGGAGTTGCCGTGACCAGCAACCAGCATTGAGGTTATCAATGAACAGCGTTATAGCTGATCGAAATCCTCAGGAAGCAAAATCTCGTACTAATGTTATTGATGGCTAATTTTGGATTATAATAGACCGTATGTAAGTACGGTAAATGGACGTAACTTTGTATACAATCGGCCAATTAGCTAATGCAGCTGTCGTTAACGTTGAAACTATCCGCTACTACGAACGCCGCGGTCTTGTTGAACAGCCTGGTAAACCGACACAGGGGTTTCGCCGGTATCCTGTCACTACCCTGAATCGGCTTCGATTTATCAAGCGGGCGCAGGAGTTAGGGTTCACACTGGAAGAAATCCATCATCTGCTCACACTCAATGATACCCCATGTCAGGGCGTTCAGGACGTGGCCACACTCAAGCTTGCCAATGTCCGCTCAAAGATTGCAGATCTGCAGAGTCTGGAACTTGTTCTTCATCACCTGCTGAGCCAATGCGCATCCAATCCGGATCAGACCCATTGCCCCATTATCGAATCCCTACAACCACATAACAACTAAACCCACCGATTGGGCTTGACTCCGTACTATGGTACGGCATCTACACTGACACCGATAGCTCTAATCCCAGGAGTAAAACGTGTCCATAAAAGAGTCAAATCTCCCCGTTATCGGTGGAATAGTTGCGGCTATTGGTGCAGGCGTTTGTTGTGCCGGTCCTTTCGTTTTGTTGCTACTTGGGGTGAGTGGTTCCTGGATTGGTCATTTGACCATGTTAGAACCTTATCGCCCTATTTTTATTCTGCTGGTTTTAACCTCGTTTGGATTTGCTGGCTGGAAGGTCTATCGACCTACTGACATGTGCGCTCCAGGAACAGTCTGTGCAGTTCCCCAAGTGCGAAAACGCAGGCAGGTGATCTTTTGGTTATCAGCACTCACAGCATTAATGTTAGTCACCAGCAATTATTGGATTGTCTGGTTCGCCTGAATACTTTTTACCCTCAATTTTGTTAACGTTTTATACGTTATTGGAGCGAATGATGAAGAAAATCACCTTGTTGTTTTTGCTAACGTTGACCAGCCTGAGCGCTATAGCCGAAACGAAAACGGTTACGTTGGAAGTTCCGACCATGAACTGCGTCACTTGTCCGTTTACGGTCAAAAAAGCCTTACAAAATGTCGAGGGCGTCAGTAAAGCTGAAGTCACCTTTGACACCAAGTTAGCAGTAGTCACCTTCGATGACGAAAAAACCACGGTGAAAGCACTGACTGAAGCCACCACTAACGCGGGTTATCCGTCAACGGTCAAAGAGTAAAGCGCGGAAAGACTACTACGATTACGGACACTGTTTCGGCGATAAGCTGAGCTTGTTGGTTTGCAATAATTAACAATCGCAGAAAATACATCTGTGCTGTTGAGGAACGAAAATGCTCTTGTTATCGATAAAAGGGATGACCTGCCCAAGCTGTGTCTCCCATATTAAAGATGCGCTCGATGCGACCGAAGGAGTGAATAACGTTGAGATCTCCTATGCAAATGCCAGCGCAGCGGTCACCACAAACGGGAAGGTAAGTGTGGCGGATCTCGTCAAGGCGGTTAAAACTCTGGGTTATGCTGCACAAGTCAATCCAGAACCTCAAACTTGTTTTGACAACACTAATCTCAGCAATACAGAAAATATCAGCCCACAACAGGTGGTGATCATTGGCAGTGGCTCTGGTGCTTTTGCCTGTGCGATTAAAGCTGCTGACGGAGGAGCTAAGGTTACGCTCATCGAAGGTGCGGATGTTATTGGCGGCTGCTGTGTCAATGTCGGCTGTGTCCCGTCCAAGATCCTGATCCGCGCCGCACAACTGGCGCAGCAACAACGAAACAATCCTTTTATCGGATTGGCAAATCATTCACCCCAGCTCAATCGCGCACTGTTGGCTGAGCAACAAACAGCGCTTGTCGAAGAATTACGCGTGGCAAAATACCAAAATATTCTGGATATCAATCCGGCACTGAGTTTGATAAAAGGTTGGGCGACTTTCAAAAACGCGAACACTTTGATTGTCAGCAAAAGTGATGGCTCCCAACAAGAAATACACGCTGACAAGGTGCTGATTGCTACCGGTTCGAGCCCGACCATCCCACCTATTGAAGGTCTGAGCGAAACCCCGTACTGGACTTCTTCTGAAGCGCTGTTTGCGACTGAACTACCAGAACATCTGGTCATCATTGGATCTTCTGTCGTTGCGCTGGAAATTGCTCAGGCTTATCGCCGTTTAGGCAGTGACGTTACCCTATTGGCCAGACACACGCTTCTTTATCGCGATGAGCCGTTACTCGGTGAAAAATTAACAGACTGCTTTGAGAATGAAGGTATCAGGGTTCTAAACCATACCGAGGCGTCACATGTTTCCCATGACGGACGGCAGTTTACCTTGAAAACCAATGCAGGCACTTTACGCTGTGACAAGCTTCTAATATGCACAGGGCGTCATGCAAATACAGCCAGTCTTAACCTCGATGCAGTTGGGATCAGGACAGACAAACACGGGGCGATCATCGTTAACGAGATGATGGAAACAAGCGTTCCAGGGGTTTATGCCGCAGGTGATTGTTCCACTATGCCGCAGTTTGTATATGTCGCTGCGGCGGCGGGTAGCCGCGCAGGAATGAATATGACCGGTGGCGAGAGTAAACTTGACCTATCCTCGATGCCGGCGGTCATTTTTACCGATCCGCAGGTTGCAACCGTCGGACTGACGGAAGTTGAGGCCAGACAGCAGGGTATTCACACGGACAGCCGGGTACTCGACATGAAAAATGTACCCAGAGCACTGGCCAATTTCGAAACTGACGGCTTTATCAAGCTCGTGATTGAAAAGACCACAGGAAGACTGATTGGTGCACAACTTTTGGCCCATGAAGGCGGAGAAATGATCCAAACTGCAGCTCTAGCTATCCGCAATCGGATGACTATCACTGAGTTAGCTGACCAGTTGTTTCCATATTTGACCATGGTTGAAGGGATCAAGCTCTGCGCTCAAACCTTTCACAAAGATGTGAATGAGTTGTCCTGCTGTGCTGGATGAAATTGACAACGGCCAGTTGATAACACTGGCCTAATTTCGTCTGAAAATAAAACAATCTTCTTTAAAATCGATCCTCATTCTTTTGGTTCATAAAAATGAACGTATTTATGAACCAACAAGAGGTGCATGCAACCCTGAAAAAAATTCTCAAAAAACCGTTCAGTTAACTGGTTGATGAAATCAGCGTTCAGAACCATACTCTTTCATTCAATTAAATGAACGATTCAGGGTTATCTGATGATTTTTGGGTACTGCCGGATCAGCACCAAAGGGCAAAGTTTTGACCTGCAGGAAGACGCGCTCAAAAACGCCGGTTGTGAACGTGTTTTTAGAGATATCGCTTCCGGCGCAAAAACCAAAAGACCTGGCCTTGATGATTTACTTGGTCAGCTCAGAGCTGGCGACATCATCGTGGTATATAAACTGGACCGGCTCGGACGGTCGTTACAGCATTTGGTGCATTTGATGAACCAATTGACCGAACAGCAGATTGGCCTTCGCAGTCTTAACGACCCAGTGGATACCACCACGCCACAAGGGCGTCTCATCACGAATGTGTTTGCCTCCATCGCTGAATTTGAACGGGATTTGATTAGGGAGCGCACAAAAGCAGGATTGGCTTCGGCTCGGGCACGCGGACGCAACGGAGGGCGACCAGCAGGACTTAGCAAAGACGCCCAAAATGTGGCAATAGCGGCAGAAGCATTATACAAGCAAGGCAGTCTCAGTGCGCAGCAAATTGCCGCACAGCTCAATATCTCCAAGACCACTCTTTATAAATACCTACGACTTCAGGGAGTTGGTATTGGCAGTGTTGGGCTCAGGTGATGCCATGAACTCAGCGAAGCGCGGCATTGCACAGGAAGTTTTGATTGATCTCTACCATCGATTGGAAGGCTTACCGCCGCGCTGTGCTCAGCGACGTGACATCATTGCACAGGCCACAGCCCTCTACGGCATTTCAGAAAGTTCCTTGTACCGACACTTACGCAATTTGTACCAGCCAAAATCCATCCGCCGCAGCGATGCGGGTAAACCCAGAGCCATTCCGCAGGCTGAACTGGAACAGTATTGCGAAATCATTGCGGCGCTGAAGATCCGTACGATGAATAAAAATGGCCGTCATCTTTCAACAGCCAATGCGATTGCACTGCTGGAGCGCACAGGTGTTGGCTCGGATTATGGGTTCATCAAAGTGCCGGTTGGACGATTGAACAAAGCAACCGTCAATCGTTACCTGCAGCAATGGGGTTTTAATCCGAAACAAGTACTCAGAGATACGCCTGCGGTCCGGTTCCAAGCCACATATAGCAATGAATGCTGGCAATTCGATCTAAGCCCATCTGATTTGAAGCATGTGCAGGAACCGCTCTGGTTTGATCCACAAAAAGGCAGGCCGCTGCTGATGCTCTACAGCGTGGTCGATGACCGCAGCGGGGTTTGCTATCAGGAATATCGGAACGTCTATGGCGAGGATACGCCAGCGGCCTTACTGTTTTTGTTCAATGCCATGAGTGCGAAGTCTGACAGCGAGTTTCCATTCCGTGGTATCCCGAAAACCATCTATCTGGATAATGGTCCCATCGCTAAAAGCCGTGTATTTCGCAATGTCATGGTATTTTTGGGCGTTGAGCTGAAAGTCCATGAACCTGCAAGCGCCACTGACAGGCGCAAAACTGCCCGTTCAAAAGGCAAAGTCGAGCGAGCCTTTCGGACAGTCAAAGAATGCCATGAAGTGCTCTATCACCTGCGGGAACCCAAAAATGAGGTCGAAGCCAATGACATGCTGCGGGAATACCTAAAGCAATATAACGACCACTCGCACCGTTTAGAGACTCATTCCCGCATGGAGGACTGGCAACTCAATATTCCGCCTTCTGGTATTCAAAGCATGTGCAGCTGGGAGCGATTTTGTGCATTTGCCAGAGAACCGGAGCAACGTACTGTCGGCATTGATGCCAGGATCAGCGTCGATGGCACCGTTTATGAAATCAGTCCGGAACTTGCCGGTGAACGGGTTGTACTCTGGTGGGGGCTGTTTGACGACGAACTATTTGTTGAACATGAAGGCAAGCGGTACGGAGCATATCTTCCAGTCAGCGGTCCTATTCCTCTCTACCGGTACCGGAAATTTAAAAAGACTCAGGCTGAGAAAAAATTAGATAAATTAGAAACTTTGGCAAAGTCGCTGAGCTTGCGGGATATTGGGGACGAGCAAAATGTGGCCATCCTCAAAACGATGCTTAAAACCGTGAATGTTATTGCGGATAAACCGTTTGCAGACCCTGATCCTTATAACGACCTGAGCTACTCAAGTGTACTCAAAGCAAAGCTCGCCATCGCAGACTATCTCGGTAAGCCACTGGCGCTGTTAAGCCAAACAGATCGGGACTTTATAGAAGCCATTTTGGATGAAACATTGGAAAAATCCGTTGTCATGGCACGACTGAAATCGTACTTCCATCCAAAAGGAGATAGCACTCATGCAACTTGAAGTCATGGAGCACTACGGCATTATTAAGTATTTTCGGGACGCGGACTATTTCGAAACTGAGCACCAGCGGCGGATCTTTAATCAGCTCAAAAAGGTGATCCCTGAGGGGCAGCTGATTGCATTATCCGGTGTAGTCGGCAGCGGTAAAACCACGACATTATCACGACTGCAAGACTTACTGGCGAAAGAGAAAAAAGTCATTGTTGCAAAATCGTTGTCTGTCGAGAAGACAAAGACCAATCTTGGAACGCTGATCACCGCTCTGTTTTATGATGTCAGCGGAGATAAAGACTATCGGGTACCCAAACTCGGCGAGAAGCGGGAACGTGAATTACGCGACTTAATTCAGGATGTCAAAAAGCCAGTGGTGCTGTTAGTGGACGAAGCCCATGATTTGCATCATCGTACGCTGACGGGATTAAAACGGTTGATGGAAGTGATCAGAGACGGTGGTGGCAAACTGTCAATTTTATTAGCCGGTCATCCAAAGCTAAAAAATGACTTAAAAGGCCCAACGATGGAAGAAGTAGGTTATCGGACCATTGTCGTGTCATTAGATGCTATGCAGGGCAACTTGCGCGAGTACGTGTACTGGCTGCTGGACAATTGCACAGATGATAAAACCAAACCCACAGATGTCATCGAGGAACAGGCCATCGACTACCTGGTAGAGCGATTGACGACACCATTGCAAATTGAGCAACACTTATCGCTGGCATTGGAAGAAGGTTTTAATGTGGGTGTGAAACCTATCACGGTTGACGTGTTGGATTTAACCCTGTCCAGACGGATCAATGATATAGAGCCACGTCTTATCCGGCATGGCTACAGCGAAAAAGTACTGGTGGATCAGTTTCATTACAAACCGGCTGAGCTTCGGAAATTTTTTAAAGGTGAGTTGGATGCTAATCGGGTCAAAGAAATTACGCAGGACTTGCGGGAAGCTGGGCTGCCCATTTAAAGGAACTTTATGTCTGAAAAGATACAGTGGCAGCCGATTAGCATGCTGCCTTTACTTGTTCAAATGGTTGAGGAAGTGCACAGCAGTACCCAACAGCAGACCCTCAACCTGGAGAAAGCAAAGGGTAATCCATTTTTGTTTTCGGCCTGTGAGCTAATCAGAACGGAAAGAGCTTACCAGGAACAGCTGGGTTCGCTGAGTTTATTTCAGCAGCAATGTGAGCGGTGGCTTGCAGAAGACATTCAACCTGAAAACGAAGTGATGGTCATGGATACGCTGGAGAGACTGTTAGAAATGGACATTATGACGAAAACCGTACTTACGCAACTCAAGTCATTTGTTGGTACCTAATGTGAGCCTAGCTAGATGAATTCAAGCCCGATGGCACAGCGGCAAATCTCATTGGCACTGATTGTGAGCCGAGCACTTGGCTTATTATCAATTAATCTGAGTCGGGAAAACCGGATGTAATCAAGCTTGCGGGATTATGTTTGCGAGCCACTACAGATAGGCCCATTAAGCTTGAAACGATAGGACTAAACATTCAGCACCTATTTGATAACATGTCACAAGCTTATGGTAAATTCAACCAGGTCTTACATCTTTAATTTGATGTATTGTTCTGTGGTTATCTAGCACTTTATCGTAGGTAAGCTTTTCCAATTTGTCGTGTACTGTGGTGTGAGTAAATCACGTCGCATTGACCATTTTTGTTCCATCCCTTGAGCGGCTAAAAATAAGGTATCAGTACCATAACGCTGGTTAATGCCGTCTAAGGTTTGCATCAATGCTGGATTGGCTTTAGATGAATTAAACATGTCGAGTTGAGTGTGTTTTTGATCGCTTAAATCAAGCAGCCCTATTCCCATTCGGTAATATCTCACTCCTTGCCTAAAGAGTCTTGGTGCCGCCATGCTCATTGCCTGAGTTAACTCTTTTGTGCAATTTGTTGGGCAAGGAAAAGACACCAACACTTTAAAGTTTGCAGGATGGTCATCATAGGGTGAATTACTCGCGAACATCATCATGGTTTTACAGTGAGATCCTTGTCGTCTGGCTTTTGCAGCAGCAATACCAATATGTTTACTCAATGCTTGCAACAAAGAATCGTAATCTATAATTCGCTCACCAACGCTGCGAGTCGAGAATATTTGCAGTTTATCTGCCCTTGCCTCATCCCATTGTTTACAAGCCAGTCCATTTAATTCACGTACAGTTCGCTCTATTTCAATACTAAATTGTTTGCGGGCTAACCCTGGAGGAATATTGGCAAGCTCTAATGCGTTTTTTATATCCATCAATGCTAATTTTTGACTAATACGACGACCAATGCCCCATACATCATTGACATTCATGGCACGTAAAATAGCCAATCGCTCATCTTCATTGTCAATGACGCATACACCTTGGTAGCCAGGCAATTTTTGGGCTGCGTGATTAGCTGCTTTTGCCAACGTTAAAGTTGGCCCCATCCCCACACACACGGGTAATCGAGTTTCTTTCCAGACAGCGCGTCTAATGAGTTGACCTTGACTTCGCAAGCATTTAATTGCTGGATAGCATTGTTTAAAAGACAGAAAGCTTTCATCAATGGAATAAATATGTTGCTCTGGTGCAAAACGGCCAATGATGTTCATCATTTTTAAGGATAAATCAGCATAGAGTTCATAGTTGCTTGAGCAAGCAATCACTCCTAAGCGCTGACACATGTCTTTCACTTTGAAGTAAGGAGAAAACTTAGGTATGCCAAGTTCTTTCGCTTGCCGATTTGCAGCCACAATACAACCATCATTGTTACTTAATACAATAATGGGTTTACCACGCCAATCAGGCCTAAAGACTTGCTCTGCACTGCAATAAAATGAGTTCGCATCCACCAAAGCAAACATGTTTCACTCTCCTTACTTACCAGCCAGTAACGGGCTTTGTCGATGGCACCGTATTGAGCGAATAACCACGCCTTCAATACTGAAAGAGTCATAATCATTGATGGGTTGAGGCTGATGATTTTCATTGGATGACAGTAGCTGTCTGCGAGGTTTATCAAGGATTTTGCATACAAACTCACCATTGAAATTAGCCACTATTACATCACCATCACGAACCGTTTCATGCCTGTCCACTATCAATAAATCACCATAGAAAATTCCCACACCTTGCATCGAATCACCAGTGGCCACACCAATGAATGTGGCACTAGGATGCTCTATAAGTAGCTCATCTAGACTTAATGCTAACTGTAAATATTCTGAAGCTGGAGATTCGAAACCAGTAATACCAGCACTTGCATGAATAGGGATAATGCACATATTTATAACCACTGTACATTTGTACAGTTATTTTATGCGATCTAATTTTTATTGCTAGATCTTTAATGTTTTTTTCGCAGAAGGAACCTCTTCAAAAATAAGACCAGCATGCGCCAGTCATTATATCTATATGATTATATTATTAAAGTTTCTATGAAGAAGGTAATATGTTCGTTTAACTTGGAAGATTAAGAAGAGGTTATTGCTTTTGTTGTAACGTCTCAACAATATTAGTGGTGCTCGAACTCGAAAAAATAAAGCTCCTCAAAGAAGGAGCTTTATTATCGTGAGATTTACTTGTAGTACTGATAACGTCGTTTGGAATTATGCTTCCAACTTTTTGCTAGGTCATTCACATACGCTGGATAGTCATCCCATGGGTTAGCCAACGATCTTCCACGAGCTGCTCGTAACTTGATCGGGTAACCTTTGCACTCAATCATATGAAGGAAGTAATAACCCTTTTCCTGTTTTGTTGAAAAGTGCTTGTGGGCTCCACTGCGTACGCTGGGATAATAACCCCAACAATATTGACACTGGCTTTTAATACGATTTCGGTACTGATGTTTTAGTTTTTTCATTTACCCTCCAGGTTTACATTACCTAGAAGGGATCCTCTGCAAAGTAGTTCATTTATCCACCTTATATGTGCTGTCTAACTTAGTCTTACATATCAACAGTATGATCATATGAGTTATATTTGTAAAATCATCTTTCATTGTTATTTCCTGGTGATAAGTTTACTCAGTCAACTTATCACCAGGAAGCCATGTTCATGCAATACGATATTGAGCTCAGTCGCCAAATCATGAGCAGCTGGATAGATGATGGCAGACTAAGCATCGATAATAATAGATCTAACCGTACAGTAAAACCATTTGTGATATGCCGAAATAATTGGTTTTTTGCCACACGGCAAATGGGGTCCATGCCAGTGGCACGCATTAAAATATAGTCGAAACGGCGAAGGTAAATAGTCTAATCCCATTTTATTACATCATGGTTCACCACAGTCTATACTGGCTGTTGGATGATTCAATGGGTGAGGACTATTGCCTGATTTATCAAAATCATGCATCAGAGAATTGGTCATTGTTACGCAAACTATCGTTAAATATGCTCCGCTCAGAATCATCTAAGTGAAGTATACCCATGAAACAAAAACGAGCCAGGATGAAACCAGAATATTTAGAAGACGTTTTGAGTGCAGGCTTAACCGAGTTGGTTGAAATTTAATTCAATATTTCCATGCTCAACCTAAGTAAACTAACTTAACAGTTCAACCCAGTATTTTTATTAAATTTGCTGTAAGGATGTGACATTAGCTGCTCGACCTTCGTCAAATGGAAGTTCTTCTGACATTCTAGTTTCCGTCCTACGCTGAATGTGCAATGTAGTCATTGACTGCATTTTCTACCGCAGCATTCAAACTAATGCTTTGCGATAGCGCTATTTCATTCAGTCGAGCGTGAACCTCTGGCGAGATCCGAACGTTGAATTTGCCAGAGAAGTTTTTGTAAGGCTCAATGCCACGCTCCTGACACATCTCTAAAAAAACGCTTAATGACTTCGCGCCCTCGGCTTCCAATTGAGCGACGCTTTCACCATAGAAATCCGCGCCGCCGTTTAAGCCTACGAACTCACCACGGAATGTTTCAGCGTCTGGATCATAATCAATAAAGGCTTTTACCCCGTTGATCATCATAAGA
>NZ_JAKKRK010000029.1:0-62306 GCF_025654545.1 Shewanella sp. SM20
CGATAAGGCTATTCAATAAATTCCCTCATGTACGTAAAAAGCTATGGGGCAATAGCTTTTGGGCCAGAGGTTATTTTGTAGATACAGTAGGTGTTAATGAAGAAATCATTAGACGATATGTGCGCCATCAAGATAAACAAGATCAGGAACATGAGGCTCAATTGTCGTTGCAGATGATGTAGTTTTTGGAATAGCCCCTTCCAGGGGCAAGTCAAAGCCGCCTTCTAAGAAGGCGGATTCTTTACTATTAAGATGAACTGTAATCACCTTTCACTACAGGAATACGCTATTCTCTGCGAAGTTGTTGAAATATATTGATAAAAATTACGTGGCGACATCATGGATGATGGCGTAGGCTCGGGGGCACATTCTGAGCCGTTAGGTGATTTTTATTGGAGTATGAGACTGGTTACTAAGGTGTTTACGGAGATATGAGTCATTTAGCTACAGACTACTCAAGTGTTGACGAAATTAAGCACTTGCATGTAAGTGGCCGTTGGCGGCATGGATGCCGTCGTCGAGCCCTCAGGGATGAGTTGATGGCGTGTCACTGGAATGTAAGTGATTAATTTTATGCATACAAAATAAAGAACTAATCACTCTCTTAAAGAGGGAGTTGCTGTTAATTCCCTCTTGGTTGGCTCTTGATTTAACATCAGAGGTCAAGCTCACACGACTTTGACTTTTTTTAAAATTATAAAAAAAAACCAATCAATTGGTTGCAAAACTCCATATGGCTTGAATCAACTCATCATTAATCTCAAACACCATCACTTCAAAGAGATAATCTTTAATCTCACTAATGCGTTTGCCCAACAACGATGGCTCAGCACATCGTTGTCAGACATCTACTGAATGTTACTTCGCGGTAATTGAGCCTTGAGTTCCTGCATCGGTATCAATCCACGAGCTGTCTTTATTCATGCTTGCATCAGGATAAATGGTGAACTCCACCATGCCTTGTTTGAATTTGATTGCGCCATCACTATGGCTCGATTTTACGTGTTTACCATTAACCCAAACCTGATTTTTATCATCGATTTGAATGTTGGCAACCGTCGCGCCTGAGCTGGCGGTTGCAAGCCATTGTCGGGCATTGGGAATGATTACCTTAGCGTCATCTGCGGTTTGGGACATGGCGCTTGCCTTAGCATTTTCCTCTTTGGTTTTGTGGATATCGCAGCCTTGGGCTTCTGATATTTGGGTGCAGCCAGAGCGCTCGAGTAACTTGCGATATTCATCGTTAATGGCGTAGCTATTTGCCGATATTAATAGTGCAATGCTTGCTGTGATGATGATTTTAGTGTTCATGAGTTCCCTCGTTAGTATCAAGTTGTTAATCGCTCATTGCTAGTTTGCAGTGTGGGCTGATGGTTAATTGTAGAGGGTGCTTAGCAATTTTCTATTGGGCAAAAGTACATTTAATTCTATGCCGGGTTTAGCCGTAATGACCTTACTGCTATTGCTGCTTACATTGCGGGGCATAAGCCATGCGCTGTTTACACGTAATCCTTGCGAGGTGATGCGTTAAAATACAGTTGATCACATCGATAAAATACTTTGCGTCTATCGGTTGATGCAGTTGCCCCGTTTGATCGACGTTTAGCGATTAATGCTCCAGCTGCTTTTCAAATTGTTCGAACAGAAAATCTAAGAATAATCGCAGTCGTTTGGGCTGATATTGGCGGCTGATGTATACCACGTTGAGGTCGGCACTTGAGACTGTGGTCGAGCTATTAAAGTTTTTCATGTAGCCATTTAAAACTGTCACTAAGCGTTGCTGATTAATGTCATTTTGCACATCGAGCAGTGATTTTAACGCGATCCCCGCGCCTTCTAATGCCCAGCAACGGATCACTTCGCCATCATCAGAAAACCGTTTTGGGGTGACAGTGACTGAGTTGCGGCCTTCTTGGTCTTGAAAGTGCCAAGTTTTGAGCTCTTCATTACTGCGCAGCATAGCGAGGCAATCATGATGGCTGAGGTCTTGCGGTTTAACGGGAGTGCCTTTACGCGCAAGGTATTCTGGGGATGCGCACAGCACCCGTCGACTCGGTGCGAGCCGCCTTAAAATCAGATTACTGTCAGTTAAATCACCGTAGCGAATAACGACATCTATGCCCGATTCGGCAATATTAGACAAATTATCATTGAGATACAGATAGGGAACGATATCGGGGTAGCGGTCGGTGAAGACGGACAAAATCGGCAGTATATATTGTTTGCCTATATCTTTTGGCGCAGCAATTTTTAAGGTGCCTTTGACCTCTTTTACCCCATTCTGCAGCAAATTTTCGGTTTCTTTTACATTTTCGATAATCCCCAAGCATGCTTGGTGATACAGGGCCCCAGAGTCTGTGAGTGACAGATGTCGAGTACTTCGATTGAGCAGCTTAACCCCGTAGCGTTCTTCAAGTGCTTGTAAGCGCGCCGTGACGGTTGCTGGAGAAAGTCCGAGCTCGCGACCCGCCGCTGCCAACCCTTGATGTTTCACTATGCTGATAAACAGCGCCATATCTGAAAATTTATCCATTTTCACTTCTATTGTTTGTCTGGGCTGAATAATGAATTCATATATTAATCAATTATCAAAATATGTCGAATGAATATACTGGCTCTACTAACCAATCCGCAGTACAGAGAGTAGTCACATGAGCAGCCATATCAGTAATCAGATTAGCAATCAGAGCAATAGCGATAAAGCTGTGGTTGTCATCATCGGCGGAACATCAGGAATAGGGGCTGCGCTTGCTAGGCAGCTAACGGTAGACAACCAGATTGTCCATGTCGCCAGTCGTCAAACAGGCGTAGATGTGGCGGACGAACAATCGGTAAATCGATTTTTTGAATCCATTGGTGCGTTCGATCACTTAGTGATCACCGCGGGTTCTTCTGCGCCAGCTGGCAAGGTCGTTGATGTCGATATTCAACAAGCTAAAGCGGCTTTTGACACTAAGTTTTGGGGTTCAATCAATGCTACAAAACAGGCGGTTCGTTACATTAAACAAGGTGGTTCTATCACACTAACCACTGGGATGCTGTCACGAAAAGTGGTCGCTAATACCTATGTTAAAAGCACAATGAACGCCGCCTTAGAAGCCTTTACTAAGGTGCTCGCTAAAGAGCTTGCCCCCATTAGAGTCAACGCCGTTAGCCCTGGATTAACAAGAACCGGGTCAATGCCAGCGCAAACGGCGATGTACGAACAAGCCAAAACCACATTGCCTGTGGCTAAAGTGGGTGAGCCGAGTGATATCGCTATGGCCTATTACCTTGCCATTAACAACAGCTTTATGACTGGCGCCATTATCGATGTTGATGGTGGCGCGCTGATTAACTAATACGCTGAATAAATAGTGCTTTTACCCATGATTGCACCGAGCTGATAACACATCGCCGGTATGTTCCCTACACAAAATTTGAAATAAGCGAGATTACAATGAACAAGGAAAAAATGCCGTTACAAGTGTGGATACTAACGCTAGCAGCGTTTGCAATTGGCACCGCAGAGTTTGTGATTGCTGGTATCCTGCCACAAATTGCCACGTCTTTGTCTATTAGTGAAGGTCAGGCAGGGTATTTGATCAGCGCCTATGCATTGGCAATTGTGTTTGGTGGTCCCATCCTCACGATTTACTTGGCGCGGTTCAATAAAAAAAACGTATTGACCAGCTTAATGGTGCTGTTTATCTTGGGTAATTTGCTGTCGGCATTTGCCCCCAATTACACCTTGCTGATGATTAGCCGAGTGATTACCGGCTTAGTTCAAGGCCCATTTTATGGCATAGGTGCCGTAGTGGCGACCAGTTTGGTATCTGAAAAAATGGCCGGACGTGCTGTGGGTCAGATGTTTGCGGGTTTAACCTTAGCTAACGTATTGGGTGTACCAGGTGGCACTTGGATTGGCCTGCAATTTGGTTGGCAAACCACCTTTATCACAGTCGCGATATTGGGCGTTATCTCAATCGCGTCTATCTTCAAGTTTATTAATGCGATCGGCCATAGTGAAGCTAAAAATGTTTCGGCTCAGCTGCGAGCGTTTAAAAACCCTATGTTGTTGATTAGTCTTGCTATCACAGTGTTTGCTTGGTCCGGTTTTATGACTGTTTACGGTTATGTTGCGCCAATTGCGATGCACATTACGGGTTTTAGTGAACATGCAGTAACGTGGATTTTAGTTATCGTCGGCTTAGGTTTGATATTGGGTAACACTTTAGGTGGGCGTTCATCGGATAAAAACCTGCAGAAATCGTCGATGTTTTGGGCGATAGCCATGATAGTGTCGCTGCTACTGGTTGGTTTCGCGCTGGACAGCAAAGTGATGTTTGTGATTGCCGTTTTTGTCTTTGGTATCGCTTCGTTTGCTAATGTTCCTGCGATGCAGTTACGGGTAATGAATCACGGTGGTGAAGGCCAAGAGTTGGCAGCAACCGCTAATATTTCAGCCTTTAACCTAGCTAATGCGTTCGGTGGATTTTTAGGGGGGATGGTGCTGGATAGCCAGATGGGCGCAGGCATGATCCCTTATGCAGCAGTGATTGTCCCTGTGCTTGGCTTAGTGTTTATTTCGATGGTAAACAAACGTGAGACACGTGCCGCGAATGCTGTAGCTGTGCCTAGTATTTAAATGTGGTAGAAGGTCTGATTACTTCTGATATAGGCTGCCATTTATTTTAGCTAAAATGCTCAATGTAACTCATTGAGCATTTTGTATTTTAGGCTCAAATGTAGCTGACCTTTGTGATTCTGCAAGATTGATTCATCTATCGTCTATCTTGCTTAATTTATATTCGGACTAGACACACTTTTAAATTCCACTTAATAACTGGCCATGTTAAGCATCAGAAATATGCCAACTCCCGGCGAAGCTACTAATCAATACCTGTAACTTCGCTAGGGTGAGTGCTGCGTAGCAGTGTTACGAACGAGAGTCAGGGATGGCGAACTGGCAGTTAGGCATCATCGCCATGACTGCTTTCTTTCCCTCTAGTATTTTCTCAGTTAAGTACACTATTCCAATAGCTTAAGCTGTGTTTGTCCCCATTGGGTGGCATAGGGCATGGCTTCTTGCGGGCTGAGGATAAACTCATTTTCACAGCCATCGCCGCGGGGCGTTTCCCAGAATTTGATGCCCTTTGGCTCGAGGGTGAGCTGGTAATATCCCGAGCCGTCGGATGTGGGGCATTCTGCGTCCGGTGCTTTGCCAGCAAACAATTTGTCCCTTAATGCAGGGGGTAAAGGATGACTCATACCCTCGAGCATGCTTTGTGGTTGAGTATCGGCGAGAAACCATTGCCATGGGTGGAAAGGTTTGCCGTCGGTAAGGGAGAAACTCACAAATTCTTGGCTGATACCATTGGCGCCATAACCTGCCGCCCAGCGATATAGGCGCACACTGAGCCAATGCTGATTAATAAAAATCGGTTCGGCAAAGGTTTCGTCAGTCACAAAACTGCCCATTTGTGCCAGCATTCTGCGGCGAGTATCAAAGGTTTGTGCTAGTTGGGCTTCATCGGTGAGCTTATGTTCAAGCCATTGATTAATTGCCAAGATACCCGTTTGTGGGCCTTTAAATTCGATACCCACATCTGTGCCAAACGTCAGCGGGCGATACTCAATATTTTCGTAGTTTTGCCATTTACCTCGGCTGAGTTTTGGCGTGGTTTCTAGCGGTAGATTGTAAGCATCGGCACCACAATCCTCGACCTTATCTGGGCTGATTTCTCGCTCAAGTTGCACTGGTAATGATTTACTCGCGGTATCTTTAAACCAATGGCCGCTCAGTTTTTGTGGCGTGACACTATCAAACTGCCAATTTCCGGTATTGCTTTCTTCTTTCCACAGTTCATCTTGCTGCTCGAGTCTTATCGGCGTTAAGTAGCGTTGATAGTAATAACTGCCTGTTCCATATTGATTAAAACAAATTCTGACCTTGCTTTTACCTAACTGTCCCTGCCAGATCCCTGTGAGTTCATTGGCCGCAAAGGTCGGCAAAGAGATCGTGGCGGTCAGCAACAGGCTTGAAGATAAAACGGAGAATAACATCCTTGTGGGCATACTGATTTTCTCTTAAAAGGTGATAAGTAAGGGCCGTATTCTAAGCGCAGGATACTGACCGATTGTGGATTAAAAATCAAAATCTGATAAAAAAGTCGCCCGTAGGCGACTTGATTTTAAAGACTTAAGGCTTACTCAACTTGCCAATCAATGGCTTCTCCAGCACGAATAGGCACTACGTTAGTATCGCCAAGCGGGTAAGTTGCAGGGACATCCCATGACTTTTTGACCAGCGTGATGGTATCGGTATTGCGTGGAAGATTATAAAAATCTGGGCCGTTAAAGCTTGCGAACGCTTCGAGTTTATCCAGCGCATTGACCGACTCAAATGCTTCGGCATACAGCTCAATGGCGGCATGAGCCGTGTAGGAACCCGCGCAGCCACAGGCCGCTTCTTTCTTATCCTTGGCGTGTGGCGCTGAATCTGTACCGAGGAAAAACTTCTTGTTGCCGCTTGCCGCTGCACCTAACAACGCCTGCTGGTGGGTGTTGCGTTTTAAAATCGGCAGGCAATAAAAATGCGGACGAATACCGCCTGCCAGCATGTGATTACGGTTATACAGCAAATGGTGGGCTGTGATAGTCGCGGCCACATTATCAGAGGCTTGAGTGACAAAATCGACTGCATCTTTGGTGGTGATATGCTCAAGCACGATTTTAAGCGCTGGGAAATCGGCGACAATTTTACTTAAGATATTTTCGATGAAGACACGCTCACGGTCGAAAATATCAATGGCTGAATCTGTGACTTCACCGTGGACTAAAAACAGCATGCCGACTTCTTGCATGGCTTGGAGTACGGGATAGATGTTTTTCACATCGGTCACGCCGGAATCTGAGTTAGTCGTCGCGCCCGCAGGGTAGAGTTTAGCGGCAACAATTTTACCCGAGGCTTTGGCCCTGCGGATTTCATCTGGGCTGGTTTTGTCGGTTAAATACAACACCATCAAAGGTTCGAACTGTGAGCCCGCGGGCACCTGCGCTTTAATGCGATCGTAATAGGCCAGTGCGGTTTCGGTATCGATAGCGGGGGGCACTAAGTTTGGCATGACGATGGCGCGGCCCATATAGCGGCTGATGTCGCGCACTGTATCTTTAAGTTGGGCGCCGTCTCTTAAGTGAATATGCCAGTCGTCTGGGCGAGTGATTGTTATTGTAGTCATAGGGTTTGGTCTTTTGATCGTTTTTGCTGCGAGGGTGGCGGGATCTTATGTGGCAAGGATTTTACTGTAAAGGGAAACTCGGCTGTTTTGGTTAATAAATCTAGATTCTAGACCCTAGAATCTAGGAACTGCTTTTTTTCAATCGGACACTTTTCATTTCACTGCTGCGGACACTTTTAAATAAAAGCCCCAGTGTCCGCGGACACTTTTATCTGTGATTTTTTATTAAGATTATGAAAGTAAATGATTTTACTTGTTTGGCATAGGCTTTGCTATCTCTAGGGTAGAGATTTCCAATAGTGTCCGTTGATACGTTCCGGCACTGATGATTCCAACAGGGAAGCGAGTAAAGCCATGATTAAAGATACTAGCGGCCAAGATACAGTACTTGTGCCATCGACCTCTAAACGTCTTAAGTTACCGCTGATCATTGGCGGTTGCGCCTTATTAGTCAGCGCCTTAGTGTGGGCAAGTTTAGGCACTGATAGCGTGAGCAAATCCTTAAGCCGCAGCGACATCACTACCGCAAAACTCTTTGTTGGAACGTTAACCCGCGATGTGGCGACCACAGGTAAAATCGTGGCGGCCAATGCGCCTATTTTGTATAGCACAGAGGAAGGCACTGTGACCCTGCTCAGCAATCCTGGCGATACTGTTAATAAGGGCGATGTGGTCGCCAAACTCGATAGTCCAAGACTCACAAATCAGCTAGAGCAAGCCAAGTCCCTATTAGCGGGCATGGAGAGTGCATTAGAGCGCGCTAAGTTGGATGCAAGACGCGATCAATTACAAGCTTATCAAACCTTAGATATCGCAACGGTCGATCTTGAAGCGGCGGATAGGGAAAGCCGACGCGGAGAGGAGCTGATTCAAAGTCAGCTTATTGGCCAGATTGATTATGAAAAGGGCAAAGATGATTTACACAAAGCCAAGCTGAAGTTTAAGCATGCCGAACAAGAAGTTGCGTTAACGAAAGATACGTTAACCTTTGAAATTAAAAATAAAGCCCTAGAAGTTGAGCGTCAAACTCTCGCGGTGCGTGAATTAGAACGTCAAGTCGATGCCTTGAATATTGTCGCACCTGTTAACGGCATTATCGGTAACTGGATTACCGAGCAGAAAACCCGTCTTAGCGCTAACCAACCGATTTTAACCGTCGTGGATTTAAGCGCCTATGAAGCTGAGTTAGCCGTGCCTGAATCCTATGCGGACGATCTGGGTTTAGGCATGGAAGTCGAGTTGAGTTTTGGCAGTATTAAGTTAATGGGCAAGTTATCGTCAATTTCCCCTGAAGTGCGTAACCGTGAAGTGACCGCTAGGGTGCAATTTGACCAAAGCGACAGCCTAACACTGCGCCAGAATCAACGCATCTCGGCCCGAGTGTTATTAGAGCACAGACCCAATGTTCTTATGGTAAAACGCGGCGCCTTTATGACCAGCGGTGGGGGGAATGTGGCTTATCAAATCGAGGGCGATTTAGCCAGTCGTCGTGAGGTTAAGCTCGGCAGTACTAGCCTGAGCCAAGTCGAAGTGCTTGATGGTGGCAAAGCCGGAGATGAGTGGGTTATTTCAAGTGTCGACCCCTTTAATCACGCCGAACAGGTCAGAATTCATTGATGACCGATATTCGTAAATTATTAAACAACCAATCTGATGAATTTAACAGCGCAGTGATCAAGGTGAATGACGAAACTTGCTGCGACATGGACAAGAATAGGAGCCGGATATGCGTGATAAACAATTTGATATCAGCGTGTTGATGTCATCCAAAATGTTTGGAGTACTAGCCTTATTATTACTGGTGGTTGCGGTGGAATTAAGTATCGGTGAGGCCAATAGCTGGTTTTTCCTCGGACTCAATTTGTTGGAATGGAGTAATCCTTTGGATGAGTTTCGCCAAGTGGGTGAGGTTTCGGTCGAAAGTGCCGACCTTATATTGGGCGTTTTTGTGTGGTTTTTAGAGTGTGTCGTTGAGCCATTCTTTGGCTGATAAAGGTGTGCTGATTACGGTCGTACATGAGTCGATGCCTAAGGTGTAGACGCAGAGTCTGGGCGCAAAATAGATTTGATTATTTAAAGGAAATTAACATGTTATCAATGAAGAATGTGAGCAAGGTTTTTAAAACGGATTTAGTAGAAACCCACGCCCTGCGCGATTTTAACCTCGAGGTGAATGAAGGCGAATTTGTCGCGGTCACGGGTCCTTCTGGCTCGGGTAAAACCACCTTTTTAAATATTGCAGGTTTACTCGAAGGTTTTACTCACGGTGACTATTTTCTCGATGGGATTAACGTGTCTAACTTGAGCGATAACAAGAGCGCCACTATCCGAAATGAAAAAATTGGCTTTATTTTCCAAGGTTTTAACTTAATTCCCGATCTTAACTTAGCTGAGAATATCGAAGTGCCGCTGCGCTATCGTGGTTTTAACGCCAAGGAGCGCCAACGTCGTGTACAAGAGGCATTAGAGCAAGTGGGCTTAGCTTCACGGCTCAAACATTTACCTACTCAGTTGTCGGGTGGACAACAACAAAGGGTGGCGATTGCTCGTGCTTTGGCAGGTGAGCCACGTTTCCTGCTCGCCGACGAACCTACGGGAAACCTCGACAGCTTAATGGCACGTCAAGTGATGGAATTACTCGAAAATATCAATCAAGCGGGCACGACCATTATCATGGTGACGCACGATCCTGAACTCGCTCGTCGTGCCCAACGCAACATTCAAATTGTCGATGGTCAAGTATGTGACTTTACTATGTATCATCAAGGTCATCGACATGTCAGTGATATCACTGCTGCGACTGATATCGACAAACTTGTCGCCAACGCCGACCGTTAAGGATATGCATTATGTTTTTTTATTATGTTGATTTAGCTTGGCGCAGCATTAAGAAAACCCCAGTGCTGTCGCTGTTGATGGTGTTGGCGATTTCGATTGGTATTGGTATCACGATTACTACGTTAAACGTGTACAAGATGATGTCATTTAATCCTGCGGGTGAACGCTCTGATGAGTTAAATGCGGTACAGCTTTGGAGCCAAGGCCCTGATTCTTGGGATGAGTTAAACTCGTTAGTGACTTACCAAGACGCGATGAATCTGCGCAACAATACCTTACCTAAACGCCAAGCTGCGATGTTTCGCACTGGGATGGCAGTGCAGACGGAGGATGCCAATTTTGCGCCTATTTTAGAAAGCATTCGGGTGACGGACAGTGACTTTTTTAAGCTGTTTGACGTGCCATTTTTGTACGGTAATGCGTGGGATAAATCCGTCGACACTGAACCTGCTTATCAAGTGGTGATTAACGATAAACTCAATCAAAAGTTGTTTGCGGGTCAAAACAGTGTTGGCAAAGTTATCTATCTTAATCGTAAACCTTATCAAGTGGTTGGGGTGATTGATGCTTGGGATCCTAAGCCTAAATATTATGATCCCACTAACGGCGCCTTTAACGACACGGAACAAATTTTTGTGCCGTTTTCGCTGACGCCTATCGAAGAGTTTGATGTATGGGGTAACACGTCGGGTTGGAAGTTTGAGACGATGAATAGTTACAGCGATCGCCTTAACTCTGAAAAAGTGTGGCTGCTGTATTGGGTTGAGTTACCAAATAAAGACGCAGTAGCCAGTTACCGTTCTTGGCTCAGCAATTATGTGGCGGAGCAAAAAGCCCTAGGCCGTTTTACGGATAATAAATCTGCCGCTGACTCAGTCAAAGTATCCGATGTGGCAACTTGGCTTGAATACAATCATGTGGTGCCCGAAGACAATAAAATCTTGGTTGGCTTGAGTGCGCTGTTTTTAAGTGTTTGTTTAGTCAATATATTAGGTTTAATGCTGACAAAGTTCCTCAAGCGAGCCCCCGAGGTGGGAGTGCGCCGCGCAATCGGTGCTAGCCGTGGTCAAATCTTCGCTCAATATATGGTTGAAGTGGGCATGATTGGCTTATTCGGTGGTTTGCTGGGACTGGCTTGGGCCTACGCTTCGCTTTATGGGTTATCGGCCCAGTTTGAGGTCGCGAAGGGTTTAACCCATTTATCGGCGAGTATGTGGATTATCACCCCAAGTATTGCGGTAGGCACAGCCTTGTTGGCTGGCTTGTATCCCGCATGGGTGGTGTGTCGCACTAAACCTAGCGTTTATCTTAAAAGCCAGTAAGGGACTCATTATGTTGCATATTAAACCTATTCTCAGCAGTTTATTGCGCAGTAAAAGCGGTCCAGTCTTACTGCTTATTCAGATTATCTTGTCTGTGGCGATTGTGGCGAATGCGAGCTTTATTATTCAAGAGCGTTTAGCCCTGATGCAGCGTGATTCGGGGATTAAAGAGTCAGAAGTCTTGACCTTTAGCTTGTTCAACTTTGATTCATTGATTGATAAAACCGCGCAAAACAAAATTGATCAGCAAATTTTGCGGGGGCTACCCAATGTGATTGATGCGACCTCAACCAATATGTTGCCGTTAAGCGGTGGCGGCTGGTCGAGCACGTTAAATCTGGGCCCCGACCCAGATAGCGCTAAATCGACACCGCAATTTGCCATGTATTTAGGGACAGATCACACCATTGAGACTTTAGGCCTTAAGCTGATTGAGGGGCGTAACTTTTACCCCCATGAACTTAAGGATAACCTCGATAGCCCTAGCCGATTAGCGATCATCTCCAGTGTGTTAGCCAAAGCCATTTGGCCTGATGAATCCGCACTTGGTAAAGTGTTGTACGAGGGCAAGGATGCGCAGATCACTGTGATTGGCGTAGTCGAAAAACTGCAAGGCGCGTGGATTGACAGTTCTAGTCTTGAAAACAGCGTGATTCAAAATGTGGATTATGGCAGCAGTTCTTACATGGTACGGGCCAAACCTGAGTTTCACGCCGAGCTTAAAGACACGATAAAAAAAGCGCTGCTGGCGGAGAATCCAAACCGAGTACTCGATGGCTTTAAGTCAATCGAGGCCTTAAAAGATAGTTCATATCGCGATCATAAATTGATGATTACTGTGTTAACTATGATGGTGGTGTTGTTATTGCTTATCACCTCGCTCGGTTTAACGGGCATGGTGATGTTTAATATCCAGCGCCGCACTAAGCAGATAGGTACCCGCCGTGCATTGGGGGCTAAAAAGCGAGATATTATCAGTTACTTCCTCGTGGAGAACTATTTGATTTGCTTAGCGGGAGGCGTGCTGGGCGGCTTGTTAGCGATACAGTTAGGCCAACAGTTAATGAAAATCTATAGCTTGCCTATGTTGGACTTAAGCTACCCACTAATTACTGTGGCAGGTTTATTTATTGTCACCACATTAGCGGTTTACTTACCAGCGCGTAAGGCGGCAAATATTTCGCCAGCAACCGCAACTCGCAGCGTATAGCGGAATATTTGATGTCACTCAAGGTACGATAAAAGCTCGACAAAAGTGTGATAACAATAGGATGTTATTGCACTTTTTGTTACTTTACGGTTAACAGTTTTACTTAGGACAACACTCACACTTATGGATACTATCCTTATCGTCGATGACAATCATGCCATCTGCCAAGCCCTAGGTTTGATGCTAGAACTCAATGATTATCGGGTGCTGATTTGCCATAGCCCAGAGGACGCCCTTGGGTTATTGACGACGCAAGATGTGGATTTAGTGATCCAAGATATGAACTTTACCCGAGATACCACCTCGGGTGAGGAAGGTCGGCAGCTGTTTTACGCCCTGCGCGAACGCCAAGGGGATTTGCCGATTATTTTGATGACGGCGTGGACTCAGCTCGAAACCGCCGTTGAATTAGTCAAAGCGGGCGCCGCCGATTATATGGGCAAACCTTGGGATGACGCTAAGCTACTCAATAGCATCACTAATCTGATTGCGCTTTATAAACTCTCCCGTGCTAACCACCGCTTGGAGCGGGTGAATCATCAACGCCAAGTGGCGATCGCCGATGCGGATCTCTGCGGTATTGTCTTTGGCAGCGGTGCAATGCAGCGTTGTATTGATTTAGCCTTGCAACTGGCGCGCTCCGATGTGTCGGTCTTGATCACTGGCCCCAATGGCGCGGGTAAAGACAAGCTTGCCGATATTCTCCACGCCAATTCACCCTTAAAAAACAAACCTTTCATCAAGGTCAATGTCGGTGCTTTGCCGATGGATTTATTAGAGGCCGAGCTGTTTGGTGCCGAGGCGGGCGCTTTTACTGGCGCGACTAAAGCGCGTATTGGCCGTTTCGAAGCGGCAGACGGTGGCACGCTGTTTTTAGATGAAATTGGCAATTTACCTTTGTCTGGGCAAGTGAAATTATTGCGGGTGCTACAAACCGGCGAATTTGAACGCTTAGGAAGCCATAAAACCCAGAAAGTAAAAGTGCGGGTGATCAGTGCGACCAATGCGGATCTGGCCCAAGATATCGCTGAAGGGCGATTCCGTGAGGATTTGTTTTACCGCTTAAACGTGATTGAACTGGCATTACCACCGCTCAATCAACGCATCGATGATATTTTACCTTTAGTGCAGCATTTTATCGGCAGCGATTTTAGCTTGAGTAAACCCGCGTTGCAGGCGTTATTACAGCACCGCTGGCCGGGAAATGTGCGCGAGCTTGAAAACGCCTGTAAGCGGGCCGTATTGTTGGCGCAAAGCCATGTGTTGACTGAAGCTGACTTTGGTTTGGCACCTGTTGCGAGTGTCATAAAATCGGCTTCCAGTGTTTCAGCTGTATCTGAGTCGCGGCTATCTGGCTTGAGACAGTCTGATCCTCTGCCTGTTTATTCGCCCGCTTCCATCCCCGTAAATACCGCATTTTATCATGAGTCTGTTCGTGCCCAAGTGTCGGATGCCAATGAGGCGATAGACGTGAGTCGAGAAGATATCGAAGCGGCGTTAAAACAGCATCATGGCGTAATTGCTCGGGTGGCAAAAGCGCTTGGACTCAGTCGCCAAGCGCTGTATCGGCGGATGGACAAGTTTGGTTTAGATAAGTCATAGGCTAAGTGCAGATGCTAGGTCCCAAGTCCCAGCTTCTAGGCGAGAGAAAGGCTATTGATTAAGGAATCTGAGTGTTAATTCGAACTAAAATTATCATTTTTTCAATGGCTTGCTGCGCCTTTGGCGTCTTGCTGAGTTTTGCCTTGGTGAAGTATATCTCGCCCTATGCTTCGTCTGTTGCCACGTCTAACACGATTGAAATCCCTGATGTGAATGTGCAACTGGATTTTGCAGAGCTTGAGAAAACGGTCGCCTCCATCGAACTCGCCCTTAACAATAGTGAGCAATTGCAGGAGGCTGCGGCGATTCAAGCGCACCAGAGGGCCGAGCAGATTAAGGCCGAGCTGCAAAAGCTTGAACAACTTAAACAAGAGCAGTTACAAATAAAACTCTTCAAGTTAGAACAACTTAAAGAAGGGCTGTTTAATTCTATTCCTCATGTGGTTGAGCCTTTACGTATAGAACCGCTATCCATTTTACCGCCCAAAGCACCTGTATCTCCTGCGATATCCGCTGAGATAGCTAAGGGAGAGCGTGTCTCGAGTTTGACCTTAGGTGAAGGTTTGATCGTGTTGCTTCTCGCTTGTGCTGTCTGTGGTTTAGGTATTGCTTGGTTGACTCGACATCTCGGCCGCAGTTTAGATTCCCTCGAAGTCGGCTTGCTAAATTTTAGTGATAATGACTTTAGTGTGAGTATTCCTGAACATGGCGAAGGTCAGCTCAAAACCTTAGCGCAGTTATTTAACCATTCGGCGGCAAAATTGCGCCAAGAAAGGCAGTACATTTATCAGCGGGAGTTATTACTGGATAAGGTGATTCAAAGTTCTCCCAATGTGATGTTGTTACTGGACGATCATCAGCGGCTCATTTACGCCAATGATGCGGCGCGTCACCTATTCCATAAAAAGGGCAGAATGGAAGGCTTGAGCTTAGATGAATTGCTGGTGGATTTGCCCGAAGTATTGGCCTTAGCGCTTAAACATGAAAAGAACGGACTCTTCGCCATGGGTGAAGATGATGTGGAAACTTGGTATTTAAGTCGCGGCCAATTTTTATTGAATAACCAACAGCATAACTTGATTTTGCTCAAGCAGATGACCCGCGAGCTCAATCGTCAAGAGGTGGCAGTGTGGAAGAAAGTGATCCGCATTATTAGCCATGAACTCAATAACTCGGTGGCGCCCATCGCCTCTATGGTGAACTCGGGGCGGTTACTGACTAAAGATCTGGATAATCCAAAACTTAAGCTGATTTTCGATACTATCGAGAATCGCACCAGTCATCTAAGCCAGTTTATCTTCAACTATGCCCGTTTTGCTAAGTTGCCGCTCCCGCAACGGCGTCAGGTGAATTGGACGCAATTTACTGCCCAGTTAACTCAGCATTATCCCTTTAAACTTACTCATGAGTTACCTGAGGTCGATGGCTATTTCGACCAAGGACAGATGGAGCAAGTGCTCCTCAATTTACTTAAAAACGCCCATGAATCTGGCTCAAACCCCGAGGATGTCACTCTATCGATTCGGTATCAAACCTTAGTGGATGGTGGAGGTTTTAGTATTGTGATTGAGGATCGCGGCGCAGGTATGTCTGGTGAAGTATTAGAGCAGGCGCTACTGCCGTTTTACTCAACAAAACAATCGGGTACAGGCTTAGGTTTACCTTTGTGCCGTGAAATTATCGAAGCCCATGATGGCAGTATTAGCATGCATAATCGCAGTGACGGTGGCCTGTTGGTTCGACTATGGTTGCCACAATAATGCTAGCGTTTTGAATCAACACCGTAATGCGACTCTTAAGTCGCATTTTTATTGCTTATCTTATCCGCTTGTTTAAAGCATAACTCCTATCCTCAACTGCCTCTTGGCGTATTAGCCAAATGGGCTATTTTTGCCTTTTTACCTTAGCTCTTCGGGCTAATTTGCCCCCCAGCGTAATGACGGGAGATCTTTAACCCTGTTAACCTGTTTTATCGAAAATTTGCGTTAAAACTCACCTTGTTCTAACAGAGGTTAGCGCGGTTTTTAAGGTTCGATTAAAAAGGTTAAGGAGGGATAAGTGAAACAGTTAAAACAGCGTCTGCTTACTTACGTTTTATGTCCATTCCTGCTGCTGGCTTCCCCTATCACTATTGCCGATAACGACATTGAAATTAGTGGCTTAGTAATAGATAGAACCTTGACTCGGTTTGGTAAGGACTTTGGCTTTTACTACTCAAGCTATTGGCGCGAACTGCCCTTTACCCAAGGCTTTAACGTCACTCTGTATGAGACAGTGTTTCCACAGGCTGGAACCGTTTTAACCTTAGAGGTAAACGGGACTCGGATTTACACCACCCATTTTGGTCGTCGTGCAAATCCGATTAAAGAGAGCGCAGAGCAGGCGATTTTGCTTACGATTGATTATTTAGCGCAAGTCAGAGCCAATGCAATAACAGGTGATTTTTCAGGAACATCGGACGACTTTTAGGATAATAATAATGACATACAGGACGTTACTTGCTCTTGTCACGCTATGTGTGGCAAGCAGTGGCCAAGCCACTGAATTGATTTATACGCCAGTGAATCCCAGTTTTGGCGGCAATCCACAAAATGGGGCTTTTCTATTAAATAAAGCCCAAGCCCAGAATGACAATAAATCTACCTCGACCGAGAAGGACTTTGTCACCCGTTTTAAAGAATCCCTAGAACGTAATATCATTAACTCAATCACCCGCGGTGTTGCTGATGGTGAAATTACCGATGGTGTTTACGATACAGGTGATTTTCGGATTGAAGTGGCTTCTACGGGAAATGGCGTGATGCTAACTATTACTAATACTGCAACCGGTGAAGTCACTGTGATTGAAATGCCGACATTCGGAGGAGTCAACTAATGGCCCGTCTAGTGTTAGTGAGTTTATTACTGCTAAGTGTGTCGGCCTGTAGCCTGATCTCCAAACCCGATTTAAATATCACGGCTGCCGAGGTTAACCCCTTGAGTGAGGTGATGCGTGGGCTGCAAACTCAACCTGGACCTAAGTTTCCTATCCCTGTGGCCGTGTATTCCTTTCGCGATCAAACTGGCCAATATAAGCCGCAGGCTAACGTGAGTTCGTTTTCGACCGCGGTGACTCAGGGCGCAACATCGATGTTGATGCAGACTTTGCTCGACTCTAAATGGTTTACACCCGTTGAGCGTGAAGGGCTACAAAATTTGCTTACCGAGCGTAAGATCAGCAACAAACAGAGCGGTACTAAGGGCGATGAAGTGCCCGTATTATCCACCGCCAGATTGTTACTCGAAGGTGGGGTGATTAGTTATGAGACCAACACTAGCACAGGCGGTAGCGGTGTCGAATACTACGGCATTGGCGCCTCTGAAATGTACCGTGAAGATCTGGTGACCATTTATCTACGCGCCGTGGATGTACACACAGGTAAGGTCATGATGTCGGTCTCAACCAGCAAACGTGTTTTATCCCAAGAAATGCGTGCGGGCTTGTTCCGTTACACGAGTTTAAATCGACTCGCTGAGGCTGAAGTCGGTTTTACTACCAATGAGCCAGTGCAATTTTGCGTATTACAAGCCATTGAATTGGCGGTCGCTGAGCTGATTGATAAGGGTATCAAACAAGGTTACTGGAGCCCAACTCAAGTGGCGCAGCCAGCAGAAAAAGCCCAAGAGTTGAGTCAGGGCTAGGTGCCTGAAAGCCGGTATTAGATGCTAGAGCAAAGCAGACTTCTGCTTTAGCACTTAGTCGCGATAGCGTAAAAGAAAACCGAGCCAGTTAAGCTGACTCGGTTTTTTATTGCAGTTATTGCAGCAGTCAGTTGATATTTGGCTATTTTAGTCCGCTTGCATGGCCTTCCAAAATAGTTCAAAACTGGCATCGCGGTATGTTCTATCTGTCCCCAAGTGCGGGTTATCGATAAAGAAACGGGTTGCTGCTAGATATTGGCCGTGGCAGTTTTCTAGCATCAATTCCACTGGATAATGGGCGATTAGCCCCATCATTTGTCCCTGCTTAATGAGTTCGCTAATAAAGCCTAAGATGCTATTCATGGCTTGATCGCGCACCTTAGCAGCAATCATGGGCGACATTGAATATTGCTGAAAAAACAGTTGTTTGACAGGGTTATCCAGCGACCAATCTATCGCACTTTGCCATAGTTGTAGGGCATTGTGTTTAAGATCGCTGCCCTTATGGGTGTTTAATAGTAAGGCATCGGCAAATTCTTGTTTTATGGTAAGAAACAAAGATTCCATCAAGGCTTCCTTAGAAGGAAAGTGATGGAACAAGGTGCCCGTTGCTACGCCTGCTTGTTTTGCAATCGAGGCGGTAGACGTGCCATGAAATCCTTGGCTGACAAAGAGCGCTAAGGCAGTATCGAGAATAGCTTGGCGTTTATCTGTCATGGTTTTAATGGGTTGTGTTGTTGATGGTTTATTCAAGATTTATCCCCCAATGACTAGCGCAAAAATAGCTTCATTAAGATGCGCTGGATAAAAGTGCCGTAGGGCGGGTGAACAAATTTGCCTGTGTTGAATCGGCCACGGCTGAGTACCGTTTTAGCGTGGCTGAAGGTCAAAAAGCCTTCCTTGCCATGGTAATGCCCCATGCCCGACGGGCCTATTCCGCCAAAGGGCGCATCGTCGGCGGCGACATGAAACACGGTTTCATTGATACAAACACCGCCAGAATGGGTCTGCTGGAGGATCTTTTGCTGAGTTGGCTCATCGAAACTCATCACATAAAGCGCTAAGGGTCTGGCTCTGTGGTTGATGTACTGAATCGCTTCATCTAAGGTGTCGTAGCTAATAATCGGTAACAATGGGCCAAAAATTTCCTCTTGCATCAATAGCATGTCTTCACTGGTGTGAGTTATCAACTGAGTTGCGAGTTTACGATGTTGGCTATCTATGGCTTCGTCAGTTGCTGAAATAACACGGGCACCTTTTGCTTTGGCGTCTTCGAGCACTGTCATCAAGCGGTCAAACTGACGTGTATTAATGATGCTGCCATAGTCCTTATTGTGGTTAATGGTGCCATACATGGCCTTAAACTTAGCTTGGTAGGCGGCGATAAAGTCATCCACCTTGGTTTTAGGGCAAAGCACATAATCAGGGGCGACGCAGATTTGTCCGGCATTCAAACACTTACCGTAAATCATTCGTTCTACTGCTATCTCAAGCGGCATATCGGGGGCGATAATCACAGGCGATTTACCACCCAATTCGAGTGTTACAGGGGTGAGGTTATTCGCTGCGGCGCGCATCACATGGCGGCCGACTGTGGTCGAGCCTGTAAAGAGTAAATGATCGAATGGCAGGGCAGAAAATTGGGCAGCAATGTCCGCCTCACCTTCAACAACCGCCACGTGGGATTCATCGAAGACTTGTGCCAATAACTGTTTGATCACTTGGTTGGTCGCTGGGGTAAATTCTGACATTTTGAGCATGGCATGATTACCCGCGGCAATAGCAGTCACTAGCGGGCCAATTGACAGCATGACGGGGAAATTCCACGGCACGATAATACCGATCACCCCCAAAGGTTGATAATGCACTGTGACTTTGGCGGGTGCGAGTAAGATGCCCGCATGGCGAGCGCTGGGTTTGAGCCATTTTTTGAGATTTTTCAAGCTGTAATTGATGTTGTTGATGACAGGCATAATGTCTGAGATCAGGCTGTCATCAATCGATCTATGGCCGTAGTCTTGGCTTAAGGCTTCGACTAAGGGTGTTTGAAATTGCAGTATGGCCGCCTTCAGTCGAGTTAATTGCTCCACTCGCGTAGCGTAATTAGGATTCGGCGCCGCTAAATAACTGCTGCGTTGGCGTTGGAGCAACTGAGTCAGTGGCGAAGTATTAAGGTGTTCGGTGGCCATATTCATAGTGGTTGCTCCAAGGGAAATGGTAGGCTGAGTCTTATTCGGTACTTTATTTAAGTAATCGTCTAGATTGAGTCTTTTATTAAGTCAGTACCGACTGATTAGTCGGTTTATCCTAGCTTGCTTAGTGAGATGGTGCAAGGTATCTGGTGTATTTTTGAGCAAGATCACGGCTTGTTGTGGCGTTAGCTTTTACACTAAATCAAGGGTTGTTACATAAGGAGTATGTATGGCATTGTTAAAGAACGGAATTTCGATTGGTATTGAGCGTTATGGTGATGATGATTTTTTCGTTACCTTTAAAGCTATCGGTACCTTAACTCATCAAGACTACGAAATGATGGTGCCTGTGTTGGAGTCTGCATTAGCTGGGGTGAAAGATCCTGATATCTTCGCCTTGGTAGATGTCACCGAGTTGGAAGGCTTGGAACTACAGGCCGCTTGGGACGATCTCAAACTTGGGGTGAAGCATATTCGTCATTTCGAGAAAATAGCTATCGTCGGTAAGACGACTTTGCAGGAAGTGTTGGCTAAATTGGCAAACTGGTTTACGCCTGCTGAGGTAAGGTTTTTTGTTGATAATGGCGATGCTGTTGCTTGGCTAAGAGACTAAGGTTGTGAGATGAAGTTTGTGGTCTGCCAATGCGCTAAATCGGGCGTTATAGCAGCACAGTAAAGATTCACCCAGCAATCCATTCGCGCCATAGAAGGAGTACAAATTATGCGTACAGGTCAAATACTCTGGCCCACAGATTTTTCGGAAACTGCGGCCCATGCACTGAGTTATGCCATTGAAATGGCTAATCTATACCATGTAGGGCTAAAAATCTTACATGTGGTTGAACAGCCGATCGGTGATGAAAACTTTATGATTCTATCTATTACCCCTGAAGAGCTTGCTAAAAGCATGGAGGAAGCGGCGGCAACTAAAATGCGAGCACTATTGGATGGATTGAATACTGAGCTTCCTATCACTACCTTGATCCGCCGTGGCGATCCTGTCTATCAAATTTTAGAAGAGGCCAACAGTAAAGACATTGGCATGGTAGTAATTGCTAGCCATGGCCGAACTGGGATTTCGCATTTTTTACACACCAATGTCTCAGAAGCGGTGGCGAATGGTGCAGCTTGTCCTGTGCTTGTGGTTAAGTAACTGGCTTTGACTCTATAAATCCAAAGGGCGCTTATAGCGTCCTTTCTTTTTGATTGATAAAGAATAATTAATTGAAATGGGTACGCAAGAAGCATAGCAAACTGCTATAAAATAGTGGTATTTTGGCCTTAATAATTAGCTTAATTAAAAACTCAAATGATGGATAAGCTTATGCGTACTCAAGAAGTGTTATGCCCTACGGATTTTTCATCCACTGCGGCCCATGCGTTAAAATATGCGGTTGAAATGGCAAATGTTTATCAAGTCGATATTCGGTTGTTGCATGTGACTAGCCCTGCCCGTGGCGCCCATTGTTATGGTATTGCGGTCGATATTCCCGCTACATTGGAAAATGAACTCAAAGCTTTCGTTGATGCAAAAATGCAAAGTTTGCAGCAGGAAATGCAGCAGAACCTTACCGAAGGGCTCAATATTAAGTTAGTCGTGCGCCATGGTGATGCTATTGATGAGATTTTAGCGGAAGCCGTTGATGTGGGCATGGTGGTTATCGCTAGTCATGGTAGCAGCGGTTTAGCTGACTTTTTAAAACCCCACGTTACACAGGATATTGTTAAGTATGCTAAGTGCCCTGTGTTGGTGGTGAAATAACACTATGGGATAAGTTTAGTAGGAATCATTTTTGATCATTTTAGGTTCTGTTAACTTAGTCGACGCCTCGGCTTCATTGTCAAATGACATCAGGCGTCGATACTTTTCCTGCAGAGCCACTAAGCTACCATCTTGGGTAATTTGTTTGAGTCCCGCATTAAAATCATCCCGAATTTGTTCACTGAGAAATGCGAACTTGTATTCTGTAGGTGGGAATATTTGGTGGCAAATCGCCTGTTGTTTTAAGTCTTTTTCAGTGAGTTTTCCCTCAAGATAGGCCTGCTTTAAGTAGTATTTGAAAATATTTTTATCCATCACAACGACATCGGCCCTGCGCTTCATCAGCATATAAACCTGCTGCACTTGCCTCGCTTGTTCTTGGTAGCCGCTATTGGTCTTAACCATGTTGGCAAACTCTTCCCCCAGTAACGATGATGCACGTTGAAAGGCGACGACTTGTTTGTTGTTTAAATCGTTTATGCTATTGATGTTAAATTGATTACTCTCGAGGCTAATGGCGCAGTTTTGGTAGGTTATCGCAACGTTTGAATAAAAAACGTTGTTAATCATTCCTTCTTTGATGTTGATGATGCCATCGAGTTTACCCTCCCTGAGTTCATGGAAAGTGCGCGCCAGTGGTAAGTAGTGGATAGAAGCTGTATGGCCTTTAACGGCGAGGGCTTGGTTAAGTAATTCGAGTTCGATCCCGCTATTTGTTGCTTGGATGACATAGGGCGGGATAGACAGGCTGACGCCTATCTTAATTTCAGCCGCTTGGCCGAGCTGAGCGCCGCATAGGATGAGTAACCCCATCAATTTATAGCGGTTACGACGAGCCACTGAGCTATTTGGCTTATTGAGTTTATGCGCCATAAGTTACCAACACCTCCGCGGTATACACTTGTAACTGTGTTTGATACTCGCCAAGTCATTCCATGACTTTCTTGAGTAAGTGTAGTGTGTCTGTGAACTCAGCACGGCTTTATTTATCAAATACACATTAACGCTTTAACCTATGACAAGCTCAAAAGGATGAGCCCGGCTCAGTCAGAAAAGCAATTTCTTCCGCCGTAGACTCCCTGCCTAAGATAATATTTCTATGTGGATAGCGGCCAAACCTGTCGATAATCGCTTTATGGCGCAGTTCAAACGTTAGGTTTGTTATCGCAGCTTCGCGATTAAACAGTTTTACTGCTACTTGGTGAATGGTTGCCGATTCGCTGTGCATATAGGGCATAAATAGAAAAGGGACTTGTTTGGATTTTAGTGCGGTATCGACCCGTTGGGCAACGGCCTCTTGGGCGAGCACTAAGGCTATCGCATCGGCTTCGAATGCGGTAGGCGTATCGCGGTAAATATTACGGGAGAATTGATCGAGCACTATGATCTCCGCTAATCGGCCTTGGGGCGTGACTCGCCAATGGGAAAGCTCTCCCCGTTTGGCTTGAAATAGCACACTTTCGAAGCGCTGTTTGATCTGGGTATCAAATTCAACATCTTTAATCCACCAGAGCTTTGGGTCAATGTCTTCAAACCAAAATGTCAGTATTTGGTCTGCTGTGATTGTCTGGCTCATTTTAGCCTTTCTTCATAGGTGTTGAGTGATATTAGAAATAACAGTTGTTGGGGGAGGATGACAAGTCGTTTCGTTTGATTTAAGTGCAGATTTGTTATCTGATGATCTTGTCGCGAACCGTAAGTATTTAGCATTGGCTATTGCCTTATTGACTGAATATAAAGTAGTTTTGATGATAATTACTTTTGTTTCCAGATAGGTCATCCTATGTCACTTTCAATGCCAGCATCCCAACAGGTTTCAAAGCAAAATAAGGCGTTTCTGCGTAAGTTATATTTGGCGCATTTAATGGATGATGACCGCCATAATCTATTATCACTCAATAAGTTAACCGGAATGCCTCGCCGAACTTTACAGGATGCTATCGCAGCTTTTGAGGATATAGGTATTCGAGTCGAGTTTGTGCAGGAAGGCAGCCGTAACAATTCAGGTTATTACCGCATAGTCACCTGGGGGCCGATCAGCAGCGCTTGGGTCGATACCCATCTAAGCGAAATCGCTGAGCTGATAGGGTTTTACGAGAAGTCAATTTAAACGCTGTTTGTTACCAAGGACGAATTTGAGAACTCTTCAACTGTTAGGTTTTATTCTTGCCATCGCAGGCGTCATTTTAGGATATATAACGCTAGCATCTATTGACGGTCAAACATCTGAAGCTTCTGCTGGGGCTGCGGGTTTAGGCATGATTTTTATGGTATTACCAACCTTTGGCTGTTCTGCGTTAATGTTGGTACCTTCTTCTTTAACATTATGCAAATCAGAAGTAAGGCTACGTACCTATTTTAAAGGGAGTTTTTGGTTGAGTTTGTGGAAATTGAATTTAGTTATTTCTGCTGTATATATTCTTGCTACTCTTTATGTAGGCTGTTTATGGCTACAAATCAGCATTGGTCGTTAACGAGTGAATCATCTCGTTCATCATGTGTTCATTTTTAGGTTTAACCTTCAACGCGAGTCTCACCTGAGGATATTGCATTCGTTTGTATAGATATTTGAGCATTTTCTCTTCGTTACTCCTTTGCCAATTTTCTGGCCTGACCAGCCTAAACTCCCTATAATCGGCTGTAAATGTCATCACGTTACATAGTGTTCACATCTAAATACCCTACATACTTAAAATAAAAAGGAACCTTGTTCCATGTTAGAAAAACTGTTCAAACTGAAACAAAATCAAACGAGCCTCAAGCAGGAAGCGGTCGCAGGTTTGACAACATTTATGACTATGGCCTACATCATTTTTGTGAACCCAATGATGTTAGCCGATGCGGGCATGGACCATGGTGCTGTATTTGTGGCGACCTGTTTGGCTGCGGCTGTCGGCTGTTTGGTTATGGGGCTGATGGCGAATTATCCAATTGCGCTTGCTCCAGGTATGGGACTTAATGCCTTTTTTACCTACACAGTCGTGGGTGAAATGGGTTACAGCTGGGAGACTGCATTAGGCGCGGTGTTCCTGTCGGGAATTTGCTTTTTAATCTTGTCCTTAGTGCGTATTCGAGAATGGATTGTAAATAGTATTCCCATGTCGTTACGTATCGGTATTGCTGCAGGTATTGGTTTGTTCCTTGCACTGATTGGCCTTAAGAGCGCCGGTATTGTGGTGGCAAGTCCTGCTACGCTAGTGACCTTAGGCGATATCACGGCATTTCCGGCGGTCATGGCTGTGTTAGGTTTTTTCCTGATCATTGCTATGGTGCAACGTGGAATGAAGTCGGCGGTTATCCTAAGTATCTTGATTATCACAGGGCTGGGATTAGTGTTTGGCGATGTGCAGTATCACGGCATTGTGTCTATGCCGCCGTCGATCATGCCAACCTTTTTGAAGATGGATTTATCCCAAGTCTTTGAAGTCAGCATGTTATCTGTGGTGTTTGCCTTCTTATTCGTCGATCTTTTCGATACCTCTGGCACTTTAGTTGCGGTTGCGCAGCGCGGTGGTTTCCTCGATGAGAAGGGCCGTTTACCGCGATTAAACCGTGCCTTAACTGCCGACAGTTTAGCGACCATTGCGGGCGCGGCTTTTGGTACATCGACGACAACAAGTTATATCGAAAGTACGGCGGGTGTGAGCGCGGGTGGTCGTACTGGTTTGACGGCAGTTGTCGTGGGATTACTCTTTATTGCTGCGTTATTCCTGTCGCCATTGGCGGGCATGATCCCAGCGTATGCGACGGCGGGTACACTGTTTTATGTAGCGATTTTGATGATGTCGGGACTGGTGCATGTCGAATGGGAAGATTTGACTGAAGCCGCGCCTGTGGTGGTTGTGTGTATATTAATGCCGCTAACGTTTTCTATCGCGACGGGCATTGCCTTTGGGATCATCTCATATGCAGCAATCAAATTACTCACAGGTCGCTTTAGCGATCTTAATGTGGGCATTTTAGTATTAGCCGCATTGTTCGTAGCTAAGTTTGTCTATGGTTGATGCTGTCGATTAATTCACCTGCACAGTAAAAACTCGCAACGTAGATTGTTTACATTTTTGAGGGCCATCTAATCGATGGCCCTTTTTAATGCGCGATTCTAAGCAAAAACGAAAATTTATCTCGAGTTAATAACTCCTTGCTACCAATTACTCAGCGGATTAGGTATAAGGATTGTTCGGTTATTTTGTTACAAATGAATAATGAACTTAAGTGAGATTGCGTATCGCCGCGTGGTAGTGAAGTTAGGGACGAGTGTGCTGACCTCTGGCAGTAAACAGCTAGATAAAGCCCACATGGTTGAGCTTGCTCGTCAAATGGCCGCACTGATGAAGTCAGGGGTCGAAGTCGTATTATGCACCTCAGGGGCAATTGCCGCTGGGCGTGAACATCTCCAATACCCGACGCTGCCCGACACTATGGCCAATAAGCAATTGTTAGCCGCTGTCGGGCAAAGTCAGTTGATCCTCGCTTGGGCACAACTCTTTAGTATTTATGGGCTGCATGTGGGCCAATTGCTGCTGACCCGTGCCGACTTGCAGGATAGGGAGCGTTACCTTAACGCCCGCGACACGCTCAATGCCTTGTTGGCGAATAATATTGTGCCGATCATCAATGAAAACGATGCCGTTGCCACCAATGAGATCAAAGTGGGCGATAACGACAATTTATCGGCGCGCGCAGCACTCTTATGTGACGCTGACTTATTGATTTTATTGACGGATCAAAAGGGCTTATTCGATGCCGATCCGCGCACTAACCCGAACGCTAAGTTGATTTCACAGGTGGTGAAGATTGACGATAGTCTGCGTATGCTGGCGGGCGGTTCTGTATCGGGTTTAGGCACAGGTGGTATGTCGACTAAATTGGAAGCGGCGGATATTGCTCGCCGTGCTGGTATCGAAGTGGTTATCGCCTCTGGCCATCACCCAGATGTGATCAAAAAAGTGGTCGCCAAAGAGTCCGTCGGTACTCACTTTAGTGCCATCGAAAACCCGCTCGAAAGCCGCAAACAGTGGATTCTAGCGGGACCTGCAACTCAAGGTTCTTTAGTGCTTGATGCGGGCGCGGTCAAAGCCGTGACTGACAAGGGCCGCAGTCTATTGTCTAAAGGTATCGTAGGCGTTAAAGGTCAGTTTGAACGTGGTGCGACGCTACAATTAGTTGATCAACAAGGTAAAGTGATTGCTAAAGGGATGACACGATACTGTGGCCAAGCCCTGAGTTTGATTGCGGGTAAGCATTCCGACGAGATCGAGTCTGTACTCGGTTACGATTATGGTGACGCAATAGTGCACCGCAACGACATGGTTGTCTTATAAGCGAGGTCTGTTTTGAGTCAAATGAATCAAGATCAGTATTTACAGCAACTTGGCCAAAATGCCAAACAGGCCAGTTATGCTTTAGCCAATTTAACGGCGAGCCAAAAGGCTGACTTACTCGAAGCTATTGCCGATGCGCTGACGGCAAACTCCGCCGCCATTTTAGCGGCTAATGCTAAAGACGTTGCCGCCGCTAAGAACGATGGATTAACTGAGGCGATGATCGACAGACTGTTGCTCGATGATGCGCGTTTAGCGGGCATTATCGGTGATATCAGCGATGTGATCCGCCTTGCTGATCCCGTGGGTGAAGAGTTTGGCAGCAAGTTATTAGATAACGGTTTAAGGCTGACTCGTCGCCGCGTACCGCTGGGCGTGATTGGGGTTATCTACGAGGCGCGCCCGAATGTGACAGTCGATATCGCCGTACTTGCCCTTAAAACGGGTAATGCGGTGATCCTCCGTGGCGGTAAAGAAACCCTTGAATCGAATAAGCTTATCAGCGAAGTGATCCGCGGCGCGATTGTTGCCCAAGGTTTACCCATAGATGCGGTGCAATTTATTGATTCTTCAGACAGAGCCCTAGTGACAGGTTTACTTAAGCTCGATCAATATGTCGACATGATAGTGCCGCGCGGCGGTCAAGCATTGCAGCGCTTATGTGCCGAGCAAGCGACGATTCCAGTGATTTTAGGCGGCATTGGTATTTGCCACTTGTATGTCGATAAAAATGCCGACCTTGAGCGTGCCTTAGGCGTAATCGCTAATGCCAAAGTGCAGCGTCCAACGGTGTGCAATGCTCTTGATACCTTGCTGGTGGATGAGCGCGTGGCTAGCAGCTTTGTACCGCAAATTGCCGAATATCTGCATCGTCTAGGCGTGCGTTTTTCAGTTTGTGACACAAGTTTTAGTCTGCTGGATGGTTTAGGGTTCGAGGTGACGCTTGCTAAGGCTGAGGATTTTGGAATCGAATGGTTGTCGTTAACCTTAGGTATCAAAGTCGTGAGCGATATCGATGCCGCCGTTAGTCATATTCGCCAGTATTCTAGCGGCCATTCGGAGGCCATTTTGACCGATGATATTCATGCAGCGGCACACTTTATGAATGAAGTGAACTCAGCCGCCGTGTATGTGAATGCCAGTACGCGTTTTACCGATGGCGGTCAGTTTGGTCTTGGCGCTGAAGTGGCGGTGAGCACGCAAAAACTGCACGCTCGCGGTCCAATGGGGCTTGAGGCATTAACCACATATAAGTGGTTAGCTTGGGGTGATTACACTAGTCGTGTTTAGCGGTAAATACCGATAAACCCAAAGCCGTTAACCTACTACGTTGACGGCTTTTTTGTTTGCGGTATCCAACTGAATAGCGACATCAATGTGTTTGGCTAACAAGTTTAGCTGCTTATGGCGAGCGGGGTATAAGTAACAAGTAACCAGATACAGAAAAATATCGTCGACATAACGACAGTGAATTTACGAAAGGCCTTGATGTATTCCAAGGTATAAATAAAGTACTTTTCTTGTACTCTGCGAGTGAGTAAAACCGAAGGCAGCATAAAACTGCAATAGAGCATGACTACCATAGTGGTAAAACTGTTTCCCCAGAAATGCTCATAAATAAATAAGGCGATGCAGAGTAGCATGGCGCACCAACTGATAGGGCTGATGCTATTTTCTGGATTCCATTGGGTTGATTTTTCCATCTGACTATCCTTAGTCGATTTGTATCTCAGTACAATTTATAGACGGATATCTCGGCTTTATCAAACGCTTTCCATTGTTAGACTCAGTACGCTGGCCAGTTTGTTGCCGTTTGAGCCTTGTTCATCATTTATCTAATATGAGCGCGTACAACTTAAAGTGGAGTGAATTGCTTACTTAACGTCGAATGACTTGTGCTTAATGTGGTCGAGATAGCTTAAAGCATCTAGCTTAAATCATCTTGATATCGGCAAATTCGCCTTTGCAAAGCAGGGCTAAGTCTGTTGCCGCTAAGCTTATTTCTAAACCGCGTCTGCCGGCGCTCACATAGATTCTATCGAAGCCTTGAGCGCTGGCATCAATCAAGGTTGGCAATTGTTTCTTTTGCGCTAAGGGACTAATACCGCCAACCAGATAGCCTGAGGATTTTTGTGCTAGGTCGGCATTGGCCATTTGTAGTTTCTTTTGTCTTAAGCATTTAGCTACGGCTTTTAGATTAAGCTGATGATCGACGGGCACGAGCGCGACGGCAATCGGCGCATGAGCTTTGTCGATGGCAACTAAAAGGGTTTTAAATACTTGCGCGGGTTCGAGCCCTAAGGTGTTAGCGGCTTCTTCGCCGTAGGCGGCGCAGTGTGGATCGTGGCTGTACTCTAAGATATCAAACGCGATCTTGGCTTTTTTCGCCAATCGGACGGCCGGGGTCATTTTATACTCCTTCACAAAATGGGAGATATTAGCGCTTAATCTTGGCTTAAAATGTTAGCCAGCTCTTTTAATTGGCTCATTGCCGTGAGCTAACATTATTTAAGGCTGCTACCCAACGATTATTCCGCTAGCTTTGTGCTTATCTTGTTTTTACGCTCTAAATAACGGGGCAGAAGTTGCTGTAACATCATCCCCGATAAAATAAAGGCTAGGCCGAGATAGGTTGCCATCGCAATCGTTTCTTGCAAAATCCACGCGATAAAACCAATCGACATCACAGGAGATAAAAACACCATAGTGCTGATGTTCGCAGTGCGAGTGGCGGTTTTCAGCGCCATTAACCAGAGCACAAAGGTAATGCCCATTTCAAACAAGCCCACATACATACCTGCAAATATCGCCTTAAGACTAAAACTGGGTAGGGTATCTGTCAGCACTAAGGTGACGGCAATAAAAGGTAAGCCGATAAGAAAACTCAATAATAAACTGACCACAGGATCGCCTTGATCTTTGGTGTTGACGATCCAATATAGGCACCAGAGTAAGGTGCTGGTCAGCGCCAATCCGATACCGAGCGGGCTATCAAAACTAAAGCCGCTGATATCGCCGCCGGTAGCAATGATAAACACGCCTGTATAGGCAATCAGCGCGGCAGCTATGTCGCTCTTACGCAAATGTTGCTTTAACAAAGGCGCGGCCAGTAACGGTAGTAATACCGCCCAAGTGTAATTAAGTGACAACGCTTGCTGCGCTGGCAGTAAGGAATACGCTTTAAATAGCACGACATAGTAAAGGAAGGGATTGATGAGTCCAGTCACCAGATAAAACATGGGGCGGCGTAAAAACTGTTGCTTGAGTAAGGAAAGCTTTTTTTGCCAAGCAAGGATTCCGGCAAGGGCAATAATCGAAGTGAGTACGGCAACAAACACCAGTTGCAGCGGTGTGTAGTAACTCAAGGCAATCTTAAAGGCAGTGGCCACTGTAGACCAGAGAAAGACCGCCGCCATGCCATACACGTACGCTAAATTCGAAGACTTCACTCTGCTACCTTACTAGGATAAACATCCGCCAAATGTGGGCCGATTGAATAACAGCTTGGGTTGATAAGCAAGACTATTTTATGTGATTGGATATTTTATCCCGCTGTAGATGCGAGAAAGATAAATCAGAAAATTTTTTTGTTCGCCCTTGTAATTAAATTCCCTGTCCCAATATAGGTATCAAGGCAGAGAAGGTGGCCAACGATGGACTTGATATTTCAACCGTCTAGCCCCATATCAAAACCAACTAAACAAATTTAGATTGAATGAAATTTTTCGGAGGACCTCATGGGTAAAATTATTGGTATCGACTTAGGCACAACAAACTCTTGTGTAGCTGTCCTCGATGGTGGCAAAGCACGTGTGTTAGAAAACGCTGAAGGCGATCGCACAACCCCGTCAATCATCGCTTATACAGATGATGAAACCATTGTCGGTTCGCCAGCAAAACGTCAAGCTGTGACTAACCCGACTAACACATTCTTCGCGATTAAGCGTTTGATTGGTCGTCGCTTTAAAGATGACGAAGTCCAACGTGACGTGAACATCATGCCATTCAAAATCATTGCAGCCGACAACGGTGATGCATGGGTTGAATCGCGTGGCAATAAGATGGCTCCACCACAAGTTTCTGCAGAAATCTTGAAAAAGATGAAGAAAACCGCAGAAGACTTTTTAGGTGAAGAAGTAACAGAAGCGGTTATTACTGTTCCTGCTTACTTTAACGATTCACAACGTCAAGCGACTAAAGATGCGGGTCGTATCGCAGGTCTTGATGTTAAACGTATTATCAACGAACCAACGGCTGCAGCATTAGCCTACGGTATCGATAAGAAACAAGGCGACAACATTGTTGCAGTATACGATTTAGGTGGTGGTACATTTGATATCTCTATCATCGAAATCGACAGCAACGATGGCGACCAAACATTTGAAGTGTTGGCAACCAACGGTGACACCCACTTAGGTGGTGAAGACTTTGACAACCGTTTGATCAACTACTTAGCTGACGAATTCAAGAAAGAGCAAGGCTTAGATCTGCGTAAAGATCCATTAGCAATGCAACGTCTGAAAGAAGCAGCAGAAAAAGCGAAAATTGAACTTTCAAGCACCAACCACACTGAAGTGAACCTGCCATACATCACGGCAGACGCAACAGGTCCTAAGCATTTAGTGATTAAAATCACTCGTGCTAAATTGGAATCACTGGTTGAAGACTTGATTATCCGTACATTAGAGCCACTAAAAGTTGCCCTGGCTGATGCAGATTTATCTGTAACAGACATCAACGAAGTGATTCTAGTGGGTGGTCAAACACGTATGCCTAAGGTTCAAGAAGCAGTGACAAACTTCTTCGGTAAAGAACCTCGTAAAGACGTGAACCCAGACGAAGCGGTAGCCGTAGGTGCTGCAATTCAAGCGGGCGTACTGTCAGGCGACGTGAAAGACGTATTACTGTTAGACGTAACACCACTGTCTCTGGGTATCGAAACCATGGGCAGCGTGATGACTAAGTTGATTGAAAAGAACACCACTATTCCTACTAAGGCGCAGCAAGTGTTCTCAACAGCCGATGACAACCAAAACGCAGTGACGATTCACGTACTGCAAGGTGAGCGTAAGCAAGCGAGCGCGAACAAGTCATTAGGTCAGTTCAACTTAGACGGTATTGAGCCAGCTCCACGTGGCCAGCCACAAATTGAAGTGATGTTCGACATCGATGCCGACGGTATTCTGCATGTGTCTGCGACAGACAAGAAAACCGGCAAGAAACAAAACATCACCATCAAAGCCTCTTCTGGCTTAAGCGAAGAAGAAGTGGCGCAAATGGTACGTGATGCCGAAGCTCACGCAGATGAAGACAAGAAGTTTGAAGAGTTAGTGCAAGCACGCAACCAAGCTGACGGCTTAGTCCACGCGACTAAGAAACAAGTGGAAGAAGCGGGTGATGCATTGCCAAGCGAAGATAAAGAGAAAATCCAAGCTGCTATGGCCGCTGTTGACACTGCCAGCAAAGGCAATGACAAAGAAGCCATTGAAAAGGCAACTCAAAATTTGATCGAAGCATCTGCTAAGCTGATGGAAATCGCTCAAGCTAAGTCTCAAGCTCAAGGCGGCGACAATGCCGACGCGGGCAAACAGGCTAACGCTGCTGCCGATGACGTTGTCGATGCTGAATTCGAAGAAGTGAAAGACGACAAGAAATAATGACTTGTTTTCAATCAAATAGATTGATTTCAAAGCGTTAATTTCTAGGCGGGCGTTACGGGGCAACCCTAACGCCCGTTTGTTCAACACCAGCTGAGAAGCATGAGATTATGTCAAAGCGAGATTATTACGAAGTATTAGGTGTCAGTCGTGACACCAGCGAACGTGAAATTAAAAAGGCCTACAAACGTCTGGCCATGAAATTTCACCCAGATCGCAACCCAGGCGACAAAACCGCAGAAGCTAACTTTAAAGAAATTAAAGAAGCCTACGAGATCCTAACCGACGCCGACAAAAAAGCGGCCTATGACCAATTTGGTCATGCGGGTGTGGATCCTAATCGCGGTGGCGGTGGTTACGGTGGTGGTCAAGGCGATTTCGGTGATATTTTCGGTGATGTCTTTGGCGATATTTTCGGCGGTGGACGTCGTGGTGGCGGTCAACGCCAAGCGGCCCGCGGCTCAGATTTACGTTACAACCTAGAGTTATCACTGGAAGAAGCCGTTAAAGGCTTAACCAAAGAACTGCGTATCCCAACACTGGCGACTTGCGATCTATGTGAAGGCAGCGGCGCTAAAAAAGGCACCTCTGCAACCACTTGTGGCACCTGTCATGGCCAAGGCCAAGTCCAAATGCGCCAAGGTTTCTTTGCGGTGCAACAGCCTTGTCCAACCTGTCATGGCCGCGGCAAGATCATCAAAGATCCTTGCACTAAGTGTCATGGCGATGGCCGTGTTGAAAAGAGCAAAACCTTATCGGTTAAGATCCCTGCCGGCGTAGATACGGGCGACCGTATTCGTTTAGCGGGTGAGTTTGGCGCGCCTCCAGGGGATTTATACGTTCAGGTCAGTGTGCGTGAGCATGCGATTTTCGTCCGTGATGGCAATAACCTTTACTGCGAAGTGCCGATATCCTTCAGTAAAGCGGCCCTAGGCGGTGAGATTGAAGTGCCAACACTGGATGGTAAAGTCAGCCTGAAGATCCCAGCCGAAACGCAAACGGGCCGTATGTTCCGTTTACGTGGCAAAGGCGTCAAGTCGGTTCGCAGCCATGCGGTAGGCGACTTGCTCTGCAAAGTGGTTATGGAAACCCCAGTTAACTTAAACGATCGTCAAAAAGAACTGTTACGCGAATTTGAAGCCACCTTAACTGGTGAGTCGAAAAAACACAGCCCAAAGGCTGAGGGCTTTTTCGATGGCGTGAAAAAGTTCTTTCAAGATCTGAATAGCTAACTTGGTCTAGTGTCGCAGAGGTTAGCTGCGCACTAGAAGAAAAAAGCCCTGCAATGGTTAACCTTGCAGGGCTTTTTTATATTCGGATTTATGCCCAAATATTAAAGTGTTTAAAGTTGAAGCAGCCTGCGGTGGTGTTTCACCAATTAGCTGCTTAATTGTCCTGTGTCGTACTTCGGAGTTGAATTCGGAATCAAGCAGTTGCTATAAAACAAAATGACTATGACCGTAAATAGCGTTACTATAATGAAAAGTAACACTTAATATGCACCGTAACTGCTAATGAGAGAGTAATTATGGATTCAATAACTGGAGAATATGGACAAATCAGAAAACCCTTAATTTACTATAAGGGAAATCTCGTAGCATTGAATATATCTGAAGAGTCTGAGTCATATTTTGGCGGTAACTTACCATTAATATCTAACTTTCCCGAGACAGCAAAGTTACATCTTTTGTTTACATTAAACAGAGATATATTAGATTTATTCGACAACATCCAGTTTTCTAGCATAGCATTAATTTATCCGTTTATGCATGATGGTGGTTCAATCAAATATCAAATAAGATATGACGGAAGTATCAAGATACAATCAGTCCATCCCCGAGAAGCTGAAAATGATTGGCCCTATGAAAATTACCCAACCTCATTTTTAAAAGTGAAATTTGCACACGAACAAATCCTAAAAATGGATTTTAATGATTTCAAAAATCTACTTCCACAAGTCCAATTCACTAACAATAGTGAAGAAATAATAATAGTCATTCCTCCTCAAGCTGGTTATGAAGTTTCTCTTTGGGGCGATGATGGTGATGCAGAAAATGTTTTATGTGTTTTTAGAATCTGCCCTAAAACTGGTAATGTATATGCAGACAATCAATGCAGCTAACAAGAGCAGACCACGGACTTGCAAACCTATTAATTTAATTGTCCACTAAATAATAAAACTTGTACCAAATTTAAATATAGCCACTACTCCCTTCATGATAATGCCCAGAAGATCAGACGGGCATCCACAGTAATTGCGTGGTAGTTAATCTCCAGCTTTGCTTAAGCATTGAACAAGGAGGTTTGTATGCCGTGTCATTGAAATGATTGGACAGGCAGGAAATGTTATTGAGACACTCATTATTAAATTTTAGAAAGATGGAGTGTTAGTTCTTTTTTTAAATACGAATAAGTAACACTGAAACTTCAGGAGTTCATATTCCCTGCGAAGTTGTCTAAATACGGAGTAAAAATGCCGTGGCGACATCATGGATGATGGTGCAGGCTCGGGGGCACATGGATGTGCCATCTGAGCCATTAGGCAATTTTTGTTGGAGTATGAGACCTTGCTGTTATTAATGAATGAGCAATGCATGTAACTTCGCTAGGGTGAGTGCTGCGTAGCAGCGTTTCGAACGAGAGCCAAGGCTGGCAGTTAGACATGGAGGTTGTTCGTCAAGGGAGCATCTAAGGAGGATAGGACGAGCAGTCCTCCTTGGTCGATTTCTTAATAAAAAATCAGGGGAGAAGTCCTACGTCGTTGATTTTGATTTGGATTTAAAAATCCAAACGAAATTTGGAAATGGGGTATGCGTGAGCCATCAATGATGATCAATGGCTCTTTTGAGAGGTTACTCTTCTGGAACAGTAAATGTGGCTTCGACTTTCTCTAATTCTTGCTCGGTTTTAAGCTGAAACGCTTGCTGCTTTTTAAGTTTGGCTTCTTCTTCAAGTGCAGCTTCTCTTTGTTTAAATTCGTGTCTTTCTGGTTTAGTCAGAAACTTAAACGCGAGCTTGTTGCCCAGTACGTAGGCGACGACGTCTTCACCTTTTGTGCGGCGTTCATCGACGCGTTGTGAAAAACGGGCGTTATCGCGGGCTTTACGTTCTGCGGCATTTAACTTACTCATAATCTTTTCTCCTCATTTAGTTAATCACGGTAGTGTTCCACTACGTTCAGTTAAACAAATGAGTTGTATTGCACATTCATAAAGCTGATTGGGCGGGATTCTACCATAAGCGCTCACGAAAGCTGTGGGATTAAAATCTACCATTCCATCACCTGCGTTAACTTTGCGCACATAAGAAAGATGCGGCTAGAGTCACTTTTAAGATAAACCACGAACACCGAAGCGACAGTAATTCACCTATTCCTGCGAACTGGCCGTTAGACATGGACCTTGTTGGCAGGGGAGATCCAAGAGGGGATTGCAGTTGATTCTCTTTAGGTCGGCTATTGATTTGACCTTTGGTTTAGAAATTCAATCGAAGTTTCAAACTAGACTTTCTTAGTGGCGTAACGCAAATGTCGTAGCTGTTGTTGCAAACAGTACCGTTGCAAACTGTGCCAAGGCTTGCGTAAAAGCCGAAACAACATTGGTATTCAAAGGCAACTCTCAGTAAACTTTCGCTCCCATGTTTTGATCCGGTGCTGTGATGTCCTTTCCTGAGCTTTCTTCTTCCCCTGAGTCGTTAACTTTTGCTGAGCTTGGCTTAAATTCGGCGTTACTTAAGGCCTTGCCTGCAAGTCTTAAACATCCGACAAAGGTACAGCAACTCACGATTCCGGCCATTCTTGCAGGACGGGATTTGTTAGCCTTAGCACAAACTGGTAGCGGGAAAACCTTAGCTTTTGGTTTGCCACTCCTACAACAAATTTTGTTGCAACAGCAAACACAGTGCACTAAGTCTGTACAGCCTCCAAATGCACTGGCGTTAGTGCTGGTGCCTACACGGGAATTAGCGCTGCAAGTGACTGAGGCGCTGCAAACAGTGGCGAGTCAGTTATCGACTTCGTTGAACATTCAGCTTCTGTGTGGCGGGGTCCCCTTGGAAGATCAATTAGCTGAACTTGCAACCAAGCCGCAGGTGTTAGTGGCAACCCCTGGGCGTTTACTGGATTTATGTAAACAGGCCCACGTCAGCCTCGATTCGATAAAACATCTTGTGCTGGATGAGGCTGACCGCCTGCTGGAAATGGGGTTTTGGCCTGATGTGCAAAAGCTGATGGCGTTTATGCCTAAGCTTAAGCAAACCTCGTTGTTTTCTGCCACCTTGCCCGAGGCTTTGGATACATTGGCGGGCAAGCTGCTGGTGAATCAGCCGCTACGGGTCGAAGCCCACAAGGTGAATTCAGTGGCTGGTGAAATCGAAGAACAACTCTATTTAGTCAACAAGGGCAGCAAAGCACAGGCATTAATTGCTCTGTTAAAACAATATCAATGGCCGCAGGTGTTGGTGTTTATCAGCGCCCGTGATGATGCCGATGCCGTCGCTAAACGACTCGCTAAAGCGGGGATGAAAGTCGCCGCGCTGCACGGTGAAAAAGAGCAAACCGTTCGCAGCCAAACCTTGGCCGACTTTAAAGCCAATCGTATCCAAGTATTAGTGGCGACAGATTTGATGGCGCGCGGCATTCATGTTGATGCCTTGCCTGTTGTTATCAATCTCGATTTACCCATGAGTGCGCCTGTGTACGTGCACCGCATTGGCCGCACCGCGCGCGCTGGAGAAAAAGGGCTGGCGATTTCCCTTGTGTGCCACAGTGAAATGGCAACTTTAACGGCGATCCGCAGTTTAACCGCGCGGGAGTTACCGCTGGCATTACTGGCTGACTTTCCGGTAACGGATAAGCCGAGTGAAAAAATCACAGATGGCGCCACTGAGGGAAAAGTTGAGCGTAAGCGACCACCACGGGATAAGCAGGCGAATCGCCGTAGCATCAATAAGCACAGCGCCAAAGAGTTTAAAGGTAAGCGCTGAGCTTGAAGCTATTCATAGCGTTCAAGCTTGGCGTGCCTCAATCACTAAACAGATAACAGAATAAAGCGCATTGGCCGCTGTTATCACTTTCGCTCTGGGTGTAACTTAGTGACTTATTTACATTAAGGAACTAAGTCATGGGATCAACATTGGCGTTAAGCAAAGCACTTCATAAAGTGGTGAATAACGGTTTAACGACCGAGCACTTTGTACTTAGGCCATTCCAGCGAGCGGATCTTGAGGCTTTTACCGCCTATCGAGCCGACCCTAAGGTCGCTAAATATCAAAGCTGGACGGATTACCGCTATAGCGATGCACTCGCGTTGTTCGAGAAGATGGATTATGCACAATTTGGTGCGGTTGATACTTGGTTTCAGCTTGCGATTGTTACTGGCGCGTTGGGAACAACACCGACCCAATTAGTTGGCGATCTGGCGCTGCACTTTATTGATGAGCAGCAGGTAGAAATCGGCTTTACGATTGCGCCTGAACATCAAGGTAAACATGTTGCTTTTGAGGCCGTCAGCGCATTGCTGGATTACCTCTTTATTGAATTGCATCAGCATAGAGTTATTGCCATCACCGATGCACAAAATCTTGCCTGCTGTCGCTTACTCGAAAAACTCCGCTTTAGGCGCGAAGCCCATTATGTGAAAAACATCTTCTTTAAAGGCGCGTGGGGCGATGAGTTCGTCTATGCCTTGTTAAAGGAAGAGTATTAATTCCTTTTAGGTGCAAAGTATCGCTAACGCGCGCCGCCAGTGTTTCTCTATTTGGCTTATCTTGTCTATCTCAGTAAAATCTTGCCATTAGTTGAGCCCGTGTTGGCTCAAAGATCTTCACGCCCGTCATGGGATTTAAGGAGTGCCACATGAAATCAATGCGTTTAGGCTTAGTGGGTATGGCGGTCGTGCTCGGATTATCGGCCTGTGCGACCACGCAATCGCCAACGGGGCGAGGGCAGACCTTGTTGTATTCAGCGGCGCAAATGCAGCAGATGGGCGATTCCTCCTTCGAGGAAATGAAAAAACAGCAAAAAGTGAGTAGTGATAAAAAGCTGACGCAATACGTCAATTGTGTCGCTAATCGTATTACTGCAGTGCTGCCGGACCAAACCCAGCGCTGGGATGTGGTTTTGTTTGACTCAGAACAAGTCAACGCTTTTGCTCTGCCGGGTGGGCATATTGGGGTTTATACCGGATTGCTAAAGGTTGCTAAGGGGCCAGATCAGCTTGCCACGGTGCTCGGTCACGAAGTCGCGCATGTGTTGGCGCAACATGGTAACGAGCAGGTTTCCCGTGGGCAGCTAACGGGCGTTGGAATGCAGATTGCCGATGCGGCGCTAGGGGCGAGTGGTGTGTCGAATCGCGACTTATATATGTCGGCGTTAGGACTCGGTGCTCAGGTGGGGGTTATTCTGCCTTTTGGTCGCGCCCAAGAGAGCGAAGCCGATATCATGGGCGTAGAGTTAATGGCTCGAGCGGGTTTCAATCCGGCTCAGAGTGTTGAGTTATGGCAGAATATGTCGAAGGTGGGCGGTAGCCAAGGGCCGGAGTTATTATCGACCCATCCATCAAACAGTAATCGCATTGCTCAGCTGCAACAATTGCAAGCACAGATGCAGCCACTTTATGCCAGTGCTAAAGCGCAGGTGAAGAATCAATGTGTGGCGCCGAAATAAGCTGAAGTCTATTAAGATCTAAGTGCCCGTTTGGTGAGTGTTCGCTGTCGTTTGCGCAGAGATATGTGTCCTTAACCTATTTATGCTTTTGGATAAATACGCAATAAGTGTGTAAAAAAGCCTCCTTAGTTAAATAAGCAGTCAGTTTATCAGCATAGCTCGCTGAACTATGGTAAACTGGCGCGCAAAATTCCACTGATAATTGAGAGTCGTTAATTATGTCTGATAAATTCAGTACTGTTGAACAGCAAGCAAGCTACGGTGTAGGCCGTCAAATGGGTGAGCAACTGGCCGCCAATTCTTTTGATGGCGTGGATATTCCAGCCGTTCAAGCGGGTTTAGCCGATGCGTTTGCCGGTTTAGAAAGTGCTGTGTCTATGCAAGATCTGCAAGTTGCTTTCACTGAAATTAGCGGTCGTATTCAAGCTGCTCAAGAGCAAGCTGCTGCTGCTGCGTCTGCTGAAGGCGATGCTTTCTTAGCTGAAAATGCTAAGCGTGATGGCGTGACTGTGACTGACTCTGGTCTGCAGTTCGAAGTATTAGTCCAAGGTGACGGTGCTACTCCAACTTACGAAGATACTGTTCGTACTCACTACCATGGTTCTTTCATCAATGGTGATGTGTTTGACAGCTCTGTAGTTCGTGGCCAACCTGCTGAGTTCCCAGTTTCTGGTGTTATCGCTGGCTGGACTGAAGCACTGCAACTGATGCCAGTAGGCACTAAGTTGAAATTATTTGTGCCACATCACTTAGCTTACGGTGAGCGCGGCGCGGGGGCATCGATTCCTCCTTATTCAACTTTGGTATTCGAAGTTGAATTATTAGATATCATCTAATATTGAAAAAACGCCTAAGCCTGTCTTAGGCGTTTTCTTATGGAATACAAAGAAAGATTGAGGAGATTGAAATGAGTGGACAAGTGAGAGTGGCAATCGTCGGTGCCGGTGGTCGTATGGGACGCACTCTTATTGAAGCGGCCTACAATCACGACCATATTTTACTGGGTGCCGCCATTGAGCGTGCAGGCTCAAGTTTAGTGGGTGTGGATGCGGGTGAGTTAGCTGGTGTGGGTAAATTAAACGTCATGATCATGGATTCGCTCGATTATGCGACCGATGATTTTGATGTGTTGATCGATTTTACCGCGCCAGACGCCAGTATTGTCCATTTAGATTGGTGTGTTCGCCATAAGAAAGCCATGGTGATTGGCACAACCGGTTTCAATCATGCTCAAAAAGAACAGATCAATGCCTTTGCCGAGCAAACGCCGGTCGTGATGGCGCCGAATATGTCTGTGGGTGTCAATTTGATGTGGAAATTACTCGAACTGGCTGCCGAAGTCATGGGTGATTACACGGATATCGAAATTATCGAAGGCCACCACAGACACAAAAAAGATGCGCCGTCGGGTACAGCCCTGAAAATGGGTGAAGTGATTGCTAAGACCTTAGGTCGCGATCTTGAAAAATGTGCCGTATATGGCCGTGAAGGGATCACGGGTGAACGTGACCGTGAAACTATCGGTTTTGCGACTATTCGTGCTGGTGATCTCGTTGGTGAACATACGGCCATGTTTGCCGATATCGGTGAGCGTTTAGAGATCACCCATAAAGCTTCGAGTCGTATGACCTTTGCTAATGGTGCTATGCGTGCTGCTCACTGGCTCGTGGAGCAAAAGCCGGGCTTGTATGATATGCAGCAGGTTTTAGGTTTGCATTAATATTAAAAACGCCGATATGGCGTTTTTTTTTGCACCCAGTTACCAGTGGGTGGACGGTTTCGCGTTTTTACTGTAAACTCGCTGGAATTTGTCAAAATTTCGTAAATTAGCGGAAATTGGTATCTTAACATAACATAAAAACATTATATTTCAGTGGCTTGGCTCTTTATGGAGGTCGCGTTGACAAAGTCTGCCTTACTCGTACTCGAAGATGGAACTGTATTCTCTGGCACAGCAATTGGTGCCGATGGTCTCTCTGTTGGTGAAGTTGTTTTTAACACTTCCATGACAGGATACCAAGAAATTTTAACTGATCCATCCTACTCACGCCAGATTGTAACATTAACCTACCCACACATAGGCAACACTGGTACCAATGATGAAGATATTGAATCCGATGGGGTTCACGCTTGTGGTCTTATCATTCGTGATCTTCCGCTCATCGCAAGTAGTTTCCGTAATCAACAAAGCTTAAGTGATTATCTCAAAGCGAACAATGTCGTTGGCATAGCAGATATCGATACCCGCAAGTTAACTCGTATTCTCCGTGAAAAAGGTGCTCAAGCCGGTTGTATTATGGCAGGTGCAGACTTAGACGAAGCAAAAGCGCTCGCCGCTGCCAAAGCTTTCCCCGGTTTAAAAGGCATGGATCTCGCTAAAGAAGTCACGACCAAAACTGCCTATCCATGGCGTAAAGGTAGCTGGCGTTTAGTGGGCGGCTTACCAGAAGATACGCCAGCAAATGAGCTTAAATACAAAGTAGTAGCCTACGACTACGGCGTTAAGCAAAACATTCTGCGCATGTTAGTGGACCGCGGTTGTGACGTTACCGTAGTGCCTGCTAAAACTTCAGCTGCCGAAGTGTTAGCGATGAATCCCGATGGTGTATTCCTTTCGAACGGCCCTGGCGATCCAGAGCCATGCGATTACGCGATTGAAGCGATTCAACAAATTCTGAAAACCGACACGCCGATTTTCGGTATCTGTTTAGGTCATCAGCTACTCGCGCTGGCCTCAGGTGCAAAAACCTTGAAGATGAAGTTTGGTCACCACGGTGCAAACCACCCTGTGAGCAATATCGAGAAAGGCAACGTGATGATCACCAGCCAAAACCACGGTTTTGCTGCTGATGAAACGACCTTACCCTCCAACATTAAGGTGACGCATAAGTCGCTGTTTGATGGTTCACTCCAAGGTATCCATCTCACGGACAAGCCCGCATTCAGCTTCCAAGGTCACCCTGAAGCGAGCCCAGGCCCGAACGATGCCGCCCCGCTGTTCGATCACTTTATCGAGCTAATCGACATATACCGTCAGAACGCCAAGTAGTACGCTAGCTAGGAGAAGAGAGAAGCAATGCCAAAACGTACAGATATAAAGAGTATTCTTATCCTAGGCGCCGGCCCAATCGTGATTGGTCAGGCATGTGAATTTGACTATTCTGGCGCACAAGCGTGTAAAGCGCTGCGTGAAGAAGGCTACCGTGTCATTCTGGTGAACTCTAACCCTGCCACCATTATGACTGACCCAGAAATGGCCGATGCTACTTATATCGAGCCGATCCACTGGGAAGTGGTCCGTAATATTATTGCTAAAGAACGCCCTGATGCGATTCTGCCAACCATGGGCGGCCAAACCGCACTGAACTGCGCATTAGAACTTGAAGCCAAAGGCGTACTGAAAGAATTTAACGTCGAGATGATTGGCGCGACTGCCGATGCCATCGATAAAGCTGAAGACCGTAGCCGCTTTGATAAAGCGATGAAAAGTATTGGTCTTGATTGTCCACGCGCGGGCATTGCCCACAATATGGACGAAGCTTATGGCGTACTTGATCAAGTGGGTTTCCCTTGCATTATCCGCCCATCCTTTACTATGGGTGGCTCGGGTGGCGGTATCGCTTACAACAGGGAAGAGTTCGAAGAGATCTGTTCACAGGGCTTAGAGTTATCGCCAACGAGTGAACTGCTGATCGACGAATCACTGATCGGTTGGAAAGAATACGAGATGGAAGTGGTCCGCGATCGCAACGATAACTGCATTATCGTCTGCGCCATCGAAAACTTCGATCCTATGGGTGTGCACACGGGCGACTCTATTACAGTTGCACCCGCGCAAACCCTGACTGATAAAGAATACCAAATCATGCGTAACGCCTCTATGGCCGTACTGCGTGAGATTGGTGTTGAGACCGGCGGTTCGAACGTACAGTTTGGTATCAACCCGAAAGATGGCCGTATGGTTATCATCGAGATGAACCCACGTGTATCGCGCTCTTCAGCATTGGCATCAAAGGCAACGGGTTTCCCGATTGCGAAAATCGCCGCTAAGTTAGCGGTTGGTTTCACCCTTGATGAGCTGATGAACGACATCACTGGCGGTCGCACGCCAGCGTCATTCGAGCCTGCTATCGATTACGTTGTGACTAAAGTACCACGCTTTAACTTTGAAAAGTTTGCTGGCGCCAATGATCGCTTAACCACACAGATGAAATCTGTGGGTGAAGTGATGGCGATTGGCCGTACTTTCCAAGAGTCACTGCAAAAAGCATTACGTGGTTTAGAGGTTAGCCGTAACGGTTTAGACCCTATCACTGACATGTCTAAGCCTGAGGCGATGGCGCGTATTCGCCTTGAGCTGAAAGAGCCTGGTTGCGACCGTATTTGGTACATAGCCGATGCGATGCGTGCGGGGCTGAGCTTAGATGAAATCTTTAAGCTGACCAATATCGACCCTTGGTTCCTCGTACAAATCGAAGAGCTGATCAAGCTTGAAGGTGTGGTTGCTGAAGTTGGGCTGGCTGGTCTGGATCATGACTTACTGCGTAAACTGAAACGTAAAGGTTTTGCTGATGCGCGTCTGGCCGATGTATTAGGCGTGAACGAAGCCGAAGTGCGTAAGCTGCGTGATAAGTTTGACCTGCACCCAGTCTACAAGCGTGTGGATACCTGTGCGGCTGAGTTTGCAACAGACACAGCTTACATGTACTCAACGTACGAAGAGGAATGTGAAGCTAACCCATCGACCCGTGACAAAATCATGGTGTTAGGTGGCGGGCCAAACCGTATCGGTCAAGGTATCGAGTTCGATTATTGCTGTGTGCACGCGGCGTTAGCGCTACGTGAAGACGGTTATGAAACCATTATGGTGAACTGTAACCCTGAAACCGTTTCAACCGACTACGACACTTCAGACCGTTTGTACTTCGAACCCGTCACACTGGAAGACGTATTAGAAATCGTCCGTATCGAGAAGCCAAAAGGCGTTATCGTGCAGTACGGTGGTCAAACGCCATTGAAATTGGCCCGTGCCTTAGAAGCCGCTGGTGTACCTGTCATTGGTACTAGCCCTGATGCCATCGACCGCGCCGAAGACCGTGAGCGTTTCCAGCAAGCTATTCAACGCTTAGAGATGAAGCAGCCTGAAAATGATACCGTGACTACGGTTGAAGGTGCTGTGATTGCCGCTGAGCGTATCGGTTATCCGTTAGTTGTGCGTCCATCCTACGTACTGGGCGGCCGCGCGATGGAAATCGTCTACGACAAGCAAGATTTGCTGCGTTACTTCAACGAAGCCGTGAGCGTATCGAACGCGTCGCCAGTACTGCTCGATCGCTTCTTAGATGATGCGATTGAAGTGGATATCGATGCAGTATGTGACGGCGAAATCGTGGTGATTGGCGCGATTATGGAGCATATCGAACAAGCGGGTGTTCACTCAGGTGACTCAGGTTGTTCGCTGCCGCCATACACGCTAAGCCAAGAAATCCAAGATCGCATGCGCGTTCAAGTCGGCAAGTTGGCGATGGAACTCGGTGTTGTTGGCCTGATGAACGTACAGTTCGCCGTGAAAGATAACGAAATCTATATGATTGAAGTTAACCCACGTGCTGCCCGTACTGTGCCATTTGTGTCTAAAGCAACAGGTGTGCCTTTAGCTAAGATTGCCGCGCGTGTGATGGCGGGTCAAAGCTTAACGTCGCAAAACTTCACTAAAGAAGTGATCCCACCTTTCTACTCAGTGAAAGAAGTGGTGTTGCCATTTAACAAGTTCCCGGGTGTTGACCCACTGTTAGGCCCAGAAATGCGCTCTACCGGTGAAGTCATGGGCGTGGGCGATACGTTCGCCGAAGCCTATGCCAAGGCGCAGTTAGGTGCCACTTCTGAAGTGCCTAAGTCGGGTCGTGCGTTATTGTCTGTGCGTAACAGCGATAAGAAACGCGTTGCCGATTTAGCGGCTAAGTTAATCGAGCTCGGTTACCAAATCGATGCCACTCACGGTACTGCGATTATCCTTGGCGAAGCGGGTATCAACCCACGTCTAGTGAACAAGGTACACGAAGGTCGTCCACACATTCTCGATCGCATCAAGAATGGTGAATACACTTATATCGTGAACACTACCGAAGGTCGCCAAGCGATTGAAGATTCTCGTCAATTGCGCCGCGGTGCACTGCGTTACAAAGTTAACTACACCACGACTATGAACGCTGCATTCGCCACTTGTATGGCCCATGCTGCTGATGACCGTACTAATGTGACGTCAGTACAAGAACTGCATCTGCGCGTACTGGCTAAATAAGCCACAGCGTTAATGCCGTCAATTAGAGGGCCGCATAACTTAGGTTATGCGGCCTTATTATTTAGGCCTGTGTCTGTTTTGCTCAATTCTTGAATTTGTTTTATTGAGTTACTTAGTCTGTTTTACTGAGTTTTTGAGTTTGTTTTATTGAGTTGTTCAGCTTGTTTTGAGTATGACTTAACTCATTTGATTTCCTACTTAGGTTGCCTGAAAACTATGTCTGCTCCTGCCGATAGCCTTGCCAAAGTTGATACTTTTATTGCGCCGCCTTGCCTCGGGCAAATACGCGTGCTTTATCAAGATAGCGACATTCTGCTGATTGATAAGCCGAGCGGATTATTGAGTCTGTCGGGGAAGAATCCGTTGAATCTCGATTCAGTGCATTATCGCTTAGTGCAGGATTTTCCGACGGCCACTTTGCTGCACAGGCTTGATTTTGGCACTTCGGGCATCATGCTGGTGGCGCTGAATAAAAGCGTGAATGGCTTGCTGACCAAGCAGTTTCAGGCGCGCACGGTCGAGAAGCGTTATACCGCCTTGCTGCACGGGCATATCGGCGATGACGCTGGAGTGATTAACCTGCCGATCGCTAAAGATAGTGACCATTTCCCACTACAAAAGATTTGCCACAGTACAGGTAAACCTGCGATCAGCGAATATCGGGTGATCGAGCGGTTAACCGACCCTTTTGCCACGCGGGTCGAATTTACTCCCGTCTCTGGCCGAACCCATCAACTGCGGATCCACAGTCAGCAATTTGGTCACTCGATTCTGGGTTGCGATCTCTATGGTGGCGTGGGTGAGAGTGTGGCTGATAACGCTGCAGCACCTGATCCACACATGACAGAAGTGGTGAGTAACAGCAGATTAATGCTGCATGCGACCCGCTTAGCGTTTGATCATCCTATCACGGGTGAGCGTATCGACTGGATTTGCGAGTGTCCTTTCTAAGAGCTTGCTAAAGAGTTATAGAGTTTTGCGCTTAGCACTTAGAAATCAAAACTTAGCACTTAACATCTAGCACTTAAAACCTAGAACAGTGGGTTTAGTTACCCAGCCCGATACGTTCGGTCTGCATTGGCGGTGCATCGTTGGGGAGCCAAGTATGGTAAATCGTTGCGAAGGTGCCATCCGCTTTTATCGCTTCTAGGGCGCTTTTCCACTGCTCGATCACCTCATTGGGCGTGCCTTGTGAGAAGGCAATGTAAAGATGATTAGCGCTAATCGTGAAGAGGGACTCTACATCATCAATACTCGCGCCAGCATCCGACAAAATACTTGGCGCGGTGAGATTGGCATTACACCAAAGGTCGATGCGGTGCTTCATCAATTGTTTCGCACTCAACAAGGGCGTTGATGAGGCGGCGACATTGGTAAAGCCGTGTTCGGTAAGCAAGCGCTCCTCCACTGAGGCACGATAGACGCCAATTGCCTTCGCCGTTTTAGCATCTTCTATCGAGGTAATTTTTATGCCGCTATTTTTTAAGGCATAAAAATTGGTTGTGCCGACAGCAACGGGTCCTATCATAGTAAACATCTGTTCCCTTTCAGCGGTGCGCGTCATAGTGAACAACACAGTGTTGGGCTGCTCGGTCAGCATTTTCCAGCCGCGAGCCCAAGGTACGACTTTAATTGGGTCTGGACTCTTGATGCGTTTTTGAATTTCTTCTACGACTTGTACTGCTAAACCAGCAGGTTTGCCATCAACAGAGAAACTGATCGGTGACCATTCTTCCGTATAGATGTTTAGCGGCTGTGCGCTCAGGGAGAAAGCGCTGCAGAGGATAAGTGATAGCAAAAAGTTTGTGACTAATTTCATTAATAACCCTAAAAATTAGAATGTTATAATTGAGTCTCACTGCTTGCTCTTGAAACGATTAAAGATGAAGGCTGTGTTTAAATCAAGTATAGCTAGGGGTTCATTTTCTAAGATTAAATTTACTATACCGTTTTGAACGATAAAAAAAGAGCGCGAGTATGGCGCTCTTAGGTTGGCTTATTTATGGGTGATAGCTTATCTTTCTGTGCCTATATCTCACGCTCGATATACATCTCGCATAAGGTTATCAATGCAATGCACAACACGCATACTGGCGTCTTCCATTGAGTGCAGTTGTTTGACCATCTCAGGCAAATTACCTTTTTGTCTCGCATTGAGCGCCGCTTTTCCTGCCTCGTGTACCGCTTTATGTGGTGCATCTAATGCTTTGAAGTTACTTAAATGCTGATAATTCTCGGCACCAAATCCTTTGAAATACCATTGCCCTAGGCGGCACTCAGTGTGTGAGTTCACATTGTGGTTATGCTGTGGTTTTTCAATTAATTGATAAACGCTACTTTTCCAGACTGCGTGGTCGAGCTTAGTGGTATTCAAGAATGACGCTGTGGCTGCGTTATGGATAACGTGCTGCATTTGTTTTGAGCGTTGCAGGACATCTTCAACGACTTGACCAATTTGGGTTGAGGAGGTGGCTACATCAACGGCACTGCTTTGATTGTTATGAACAATTTCTTTAATCTCAGCTGCTTGTGCGACGATTTGTTTCACGAGCTTTTCAATATGGCTACTGGCTTCATGGGCTTTGCTTGCAAGCTGGCGCACTTCATCGGCCACCACGGCAAACCCCCGTCCCGCTTCGCCTGCACGGGCGGCTTCAATGGCGGCGTTCAATGCCAGCAAGTTTGTTTGTTCTGAAATTCCTTGAATAGCCGCGACAAATTGATTGATTGAAGAGGTCGTAGCATCGAGTTCTGTGACAGCTTTCATGCTGTTCGATGCTTGATCATTAATATAAGTCGCTCTAGTGCCTAAATTAGCAATGGCCACACGGGTTTGATCAAAAACGTGATTGAGTTCAGACAGTGATTCTTTTTCCGCAGAGAGCAATTCGGCACTGCTGGCTAAGCCTTCGCGCACGGCATTAAGCATATCTCCGCCTAGGTTTTGGCAGGCGATCACTTCAGTGTAGTGGTCTGCATTTTGGCGCGACTGTTGCTGCATGGTCTCATTTTCACGGATCATGCCACGCAGTTCATCTATTTCATTTTGGTGTTGGCGTTCTAGTTGGATGAGTCGCTCTTTAAGCGCCTGGTTTTCAGCTTTGAGCTGGGAATTAAACCACATATAAAACCTCTCAAGTCGCTAGGACTATCACTATTGCTTATCGACTTACTGTGACTGGGCTCAGCGGTAAATACTGCAATGTTAATAAAAAGTAAAAGGATTCAGGTATGGAAATATTAACTGATCTTTAAGCTTTATTCTTAATTTTTTTAAGGTTATTGAAGCTTTTATGCCTTGTCATAAATGGGTTAGTACTATCGAATGATAAGTGAACCACGCTAAGGTTAACTTAGCTTGGTTCACTTTGAGGTTTTAGGTCTTAGGTCTTAGGTCTTAGGTCTTAGGTCTTAGGCCTATGGCATAGGTAAGTCGAGCACCACTGTGGCTATGCTGAAATACACGAGTACACCTATGATATCGGCGATGGAGGTGATGAGTGGCGCACTAGCGGCTGCAGGGTCCATCTTTAACTTGCTCAGTAAGAAAGGCAGAGACATACCAATCAAGCTGCCAATAATCACCACAATTTGCATTGTGAGTGCTACAACCAGCGCGATTTCAGGTCCGCCGCGCCAAAATCCGAGCAAGGACACTGCAGCTGCCATGCTGGCTCCTAATAATCCAGCAACAAATAACTCGCGCCCTAGCATAGATAACCAATCCTTGAGAACCACTTCCCCTGTGGCTAGGCCGCGTACCATTAAGGTTGACGATTGTGAGCCCGCATTGCCGCCGCTATCGATCAGCAGAGGTAGGAAGAAGACTAAAGAGACATAACTGGCAATGGTGTCTTCGAAGAAGGCGATCCCCGCTCCCGAGAAAATATTACCAAAAACCAAGATTACCAGCCAAACCACGCGCTTACGGTAAAGTAAGCCTATGCTGGCAGTCTTGAGGTTATGGTCAATATTGCCGATGGCCGCGGTTTTTGTGAACTCAAGATCCGCCTGTGAGCTGGCGATATCCATAGCATCATCATAGGTGACGATACCGACGAGCTGACCTTTGCCATTGACTACTGGCAGCGCCATTAAGTCGTAATGGGCGATCATCTGCACCGCTTCTTCGCGAAAGGCATTGGCATCGAGCGCGACGGGATCGGGTTTCATAAAGTCGACCACTCGCTCGTGCGGTTGCGCCAGCAATAACTGCCTTAAAGATACAGTTCCTATTAAGCGGCCTAACATATCCACCACATAGGTTTGATAAATCGTTTCTTTATCAGCCGCTTCAGTACGCAGAGTATCAATGGCTTCTGCCGCAGTATGGCGGCTATTGAGCAAGGTGTAATCCGAAGTCATGACCGCGCCGACTTTAGCTTTATCATAGGCGGCGAGGGTGCGCATATCTTCCCGTTTGGCCAATGCTAGCGCAGGTAAAATCGCCGCTTGCTGGGTTTCATCGAGCAGATTATAGAGGTCGGCACGTTCATCTGCAGCCATGTGAACCAGTAGCGCAGATAGCGTGGTTTTATCTAATTGCTGTACTAAGCTGGCTTGCAATTCATCGGTCAGGTAGCGAAACAAATTGGCGCAAACCTTAGGTGAGGCCAGTTGCAATAATAGGACTTGTTGAGCTTGATTAAAGACGTTAAATACGGCTGCAATATCGGCAGGGTGGCGTTTTTCGGCTAATTCAGCCATGGCGCTGGCACTGCGTTGCTCGATAATCATTTGCAGGTTATGGATGATTTTTTTAGTGTTGTTTGTGCTGTTATTCATGTTCATAGTTCATTCTCTCAACGATCTAGTGACCAAAGTAAAAGGTGATGTCTGCGCCAAGTTGCAGCGCGTTGCCACTAAGGGCATTGCCTAAGCTCAATTCGAGCTGTAGCTGTTGTTGTGGCGTGTGTTGATAAGCGAACTGATAGGTAGTCTCGCTCAATTCTTTTTGATAAATCTCGGCTATCACGCGATGGTGACTACTGAGTTCATACGCTGCCGCGATACCCACAAGTAATTGGGTTGATTGATTAAATTCATGGGTAAAACCTAAATTGGCATAGAGACTGACATCAGAATCGCCTAAGGTTTTGCCAAAAATGCCGAAGACTTCGGTGGCTAATTCGTTACTGGCATCGAGGTTTTTCTGCAAGTTGATTACCAGTGCGCTGTGCCAATCATCCTGTTGCTGCTCTGGATCTGAGTGGGAGTTTACGTTGAGCGGTAGCTTAATGCCGACTTCAGCTTGCTCCCCACGAATATCGTCATTGGCATTGGACGCTAATCCTAAATGCCATTCCCATTGATTACGGCTGCAAGTCGTGGCCGCGTTTAATTGTGGGCGAGCATGATCCGACCTAGGTTGTTGCCAGCCCATTTCTAATTCACAGCGCTCCGCGAGGGCAGGATCATCCACTTCGAGATGGGATGCCGCTGCACTCATGCTGTAGTACAAGCTGATACTTGCACAGGATAAAGATCGCAAAATTGATGTGTTGTTTATGTAAGCCATATTTAGGCTCCTCAGATGTAAACCCATAGGTGTAAATCCATAGGGAAAACTAAGTCCACTGAGGCAAAAAACTTGCTTTGAGATGCAATAAATACACATAACCGAACCCCAGCAAAATGCTGGAATTGCTAAAGCGTAGCCATAGGCTCAGGCTTATTGTCTGTGATTGATATTTTGGGGGAGGCTGAGTGAAGAATGGTTCACACTACTACCCTGCTTAGCAGGTAGCAGCAAATATTGCGGGCTAGTGCTAGGCGTTAAATCCTGTCTTTTGGACAGGGCATCTACTGTCGCTTATGTGTGTGCCCACAGTGGGTCTCCGCAATGATTAAAGTCGCCACATTCTAAGGGACTGAAATGTAAAGTCAACCGCACATGTTATTACATATGTTTTTGTTTGAATTTACACTTTAAGTAAAAGTTAATTTTATGATCATTCTTGGGCTTGCGTGATTTTGTTGGGAGTGCTGATGGTTTTGTGTACTAATCATTGTTGTGTGATTGTTTGTTTTTTTTGCGGGTAGCGGTTGATTTTTGTTGTCGGATTTAACTGTGATATTGAATTGTGGTTTTTAACGGTATGACTTATCTCAGTAAGCTGTATTTGAGTCGCCAGAGATGAGTTAACACTTTATCCATTGGGGGATTTGGCATTAGTGCACTTCGGGTATACCCTTGTCGTGCCTGCGGTGAGTCATTGTGCTCACTCAGATTAAGTCAGATTAAGTCAGATTAAGAGAGTTTGCTGTATTCAGATTTGGGGGATTAAGCTGTGGCACACAATATTGATGAGTTGGAATCAATGGCTGCACCTATCGATCATAAATGCACCGCGAATATCAAGATCGCCAGTATCAATCTGTTTAACTTTATTGAGCCGCCTTTGGCTTACTATGATTTTGAAAATATCTATAGCCATGGGCAATGGCAGAAAAAGTGTCAGTGGTTGAGTGAGTTTCTCGCACATCGCCAGCCCGATATTGTGGGATTTCAAGAAGTGTTTAGCCCTGAACCGCTCAAACAAATCGCCAGTGAGCAAGGTCTAGGGTATTTTGCGATCGTTGATGAGCCAACTCTTATCAGTGATTACATTTATCGTAGCCCTGTGGTCGCGCTTGCCTCCCGTTATCCCATAGTGGAAATCAGCAGTGTCGAACCTGATGCGCGTTTAGTGGCAGCCATGGGATTATCGAGTGAATTTGCCTTTAGCCGTAAGGTGCTGCGCGCAACCGTTGAAGTGCCACATATCGGCAAGTGTGACTATTATGTGATGCACTTTAAGTCAAAACGTGCCGGATTAGCGCTCGAGCCTAAGCTATTTGAACATCAGTCCCTTGAACATCAACCTCTCGAACATCAGCCACTTGGGTTAGATAACTTGGCTCCCGCAGCAAGCATGAAACTGCATTCAGAAACCCAATTACTCACAGAGCAAGCCTTAGGCCGCTGGGCATCTACCATGCAGCGCGGCGCGGAAGCTGCATTATTATTCAATGGCATATTGGTACGCAGGCAAGAATCTAAACATCCCGTTATCGTGATGGGAGACTTTAATGACAGTCTGACAATGGGCGCCTTAGATGCGTTAACGATACAGGGCGAGAGTATCCACAGTAATGACATTAAAGCCGCTGGCCTTGGGCATTTATCCGATGCGGCATTAGCGGCGGTGTTTGCTCAGTATCAACTTAAGGATGCCTATGAGTTATTTATTGAAGCGAACTTGAGGGACAGTTTGACTGGCAATACCGCTTACCATAGGGAACACAGAGCGGCGACCCATTACTATGGCCCTAAAGGTTCAGTGCTGGATTATATTTTGCTTTCGAGTGAGTTTGATGCGAGCCATGGCCGCAGTTTAGCACAAGTCGTAGATTATCAGACCTGCGATAGACACTTAGTCAGACCTGAATATGAACGCGACGCCTACAGTACTGACCATGCGCCCGTCATTGTTGAGTTAGCGCTACGTAGCTAAGTTCTCGTGTTCACTGATTAATTCGTCTTATTTCAAATCATGTCAGTTGTCTTTACGGTTTTGTTAGCGTTGTTTCATTAACCATTCCAACATTATTTCGCATGAATATCATTCAGAATTAACCGTTAAAATAAGGTATGATCGGCCACCCGTGGATGATGGTAAATAAGCGCTTCGGCGTGTTCGGTACTCGCACTTAGGTGACATTGGGTATATCATCCGTTTCCCATTTTTTAGACAGCAGCCCTTTTTTAGTGGCGGCCCTATTTTTAAAGGCAACTATGGCTATCAGAATCAAACTTAAACCCGGCCGCGAGAAGTCACTTGAGCGTCGCCATCCTTGGGTATTTTCCAATGCTATTCATAACATTAAGGGAAAACCTGAAGCGGGTGAGACAGTCGATGTGGTCGCGCATGATGGTCATTGGTTAGGTCGTGGTGCTTGGTCGCCTGAGTCGCAAATTCAAGTGCGGATTTGGACTTTCGATCGCGAAGAAGAAATTGATCGCGCGTTTTTTGCCAGACGTTTACAGCGGGCGCAAATCGGCCGTAACGATCTAATTCGCGAGCAAGGCTTAACGGGTTACCGTTTAGTGGCTGCTGAGTCCGATGGTTTACCTGGGATCACCATCGACAGATATGCCAATGTGTTGGTGTGTCAGTTACTGAGCACAGGTGCTGATCTATGGCGCGATACCTTAGTCGAGCTATTGGCTGAGCAATATCCAGATTGTGCTATCTATGAGCGCTCCGATGTGGATTCACGTAAGAAAGAAGGCCTGCTGCCTGTTACGGGTTTACTGCACGGCACTCTGCCAGAAATGCCAGTGATTATCGAAGAAAACGGCATCAAGATCGCCGTCGATGTGATTAAAGGCCATAAGACAGGTTTCTATCTCGATCAGCGTGATAACCGCGCCATTGCCGCCCGTTTTGTCAAAGATAAATCGGTATTGAACTGTTTTTGCTACACGGGGACTTTTGGTCTGTACGCTGCGAAAGCAGGCGCTGCCTGTATTGAAAACGTCGATGTGTCTTCTCTCGCCTTGGCGACAGCGCGCCTCAATATGCAAGTGAACGGTTTGAGTGATGACAATGTGCATTACAACGAAGCCGATGTGTTCAAGTTGCTGCGCCAGTACCGTGATGAAGGCAAAACCTTTGATGTGATTGTACTCGACCCACCTAAGTTTGCCGATAACAAAGCGCAGTTAAACGGGGCTTGCCGTGGTTATAAAGACATCAACATGATTGCATTGCAGTTATTGAATCCGGGCGGCGTGTTATTGACCTTCTCTTGCTCAGGATTAATGCCTGCGGATCTGTTCCAAAAAATCGTGGCCGATGCCGCGCTCGATGCGAAACGTGAAATCCAGTTTATCGAACGCTTAAGCCAAGCGAGCGATCACCCTATCGGTAGCGCCTTCCCAGAAGGATTCTACTTAAAAGGTCTAGTCGCCAGAGCTTGGTAAGCCAAGCGTTTGATATAAGCTGTCTGCGATGGGCAGCTGAGTTAGATAACATTGAACCCTAAAAAGAACCATAAAAAATGCCAGCCCTTTGAAAAAAGTGGCTGGCATTTTTACAGCGTATTTTTACAATCAGCAGCCTTGTGACTGCGATGGATTCTTTAAACGCAGAACTTATTTGGCGGTAAAGGTTTTTACGCCATCAGGGGTGCCAACGAGTAACACATCCGCCCCGCGTTTGGCAAACAGACCGTTAGTCACTACACCGACTATCTCATTGATCTGACTTTCTAATTCTTTTGGATTAAGGATCTTAAGATTGTACACATCGAGGATCACGTTGCCGTTATCGGTCACAACGCCTTCACGGTACACAGGATCGCCGCCAAGTTTAACGAGTTGACGCGCCACATAAGAGCGTGCCATCGGAATGACTTCTACGGGTAGTGGAAATTCGCCTAGTATGTCGACTTGCTTAGTGTTATCCACGATACAGATAAACTTCTCAGCCACAGCCGCGACAATTTTCTCGCGAGTTAATGCCGCGCCGCCACCTTTAATCATATCCATGCGGTCGTTGATTTCATCGGCACCGTCCACATAGACAGATAAACGATCGACGCTGTTTAAGTCATAAACGGGAATACCCAGCGCTTTCATTTTCTGAGTTGATGCCTCAGAGCTAGAGACTGCGCCTTCGATATCGGCTTTCATGGTCGCCAGTGCATCGATAAAGTGATTCACAGTCGAACCCGTACCAACACCAACAATGCTGTCTTTTTCAACGTACTTAAGTGCGGCCCAACCGGCAGCTTTTTTCATTTCATCTTGAGTCATGTTGACATCCTGTAACGGCAAATGAGTAAAAAATTCTGGGCTTAGTATACTCTTTTCCGATAAATAATGTGGCGCAATTCCACCGTGGGTGTGATCTAGATTGCTGGCATTTTCACATTAGCAACCAGTCCCAATAACGTAAGTAACTTAAGCAGTTAAGTTGGAAAGCATTTCGCTATACGCCACTAATCTAACTAAGCTACTATGGCAAAAGCAGAATGATTTATTGAGGATTTAGCATGGCAGGAGCGAGTTTATTAACCTTACTCGACGATATCGCATCGATTTTGGATGACGTAGCGGTAATGAGTAAAGTAGCGGCAAAGAAAACCGCGGGTGTACTGGGGGATGATTTAGCCCTCAATGCCCAGCAAGTGACTGGCGTAAGCGCCGATCGTGAATTACCTGTAGTGTGGGCAGTGGCCAAGGGATCATTCCGTAATAAGTTGATTTTAGTGCCAGCAGCAATGCTTATCAGCGCTTTTATTCCCTGGGCTGTCACCCCTTTATTAATGTTTGGTGGACTGTTTTTATGCTACGAAGGGTTTGAAAAACTGCATCACAGCTATAGCCATAGAAAAGGCCAGCAACAACACGAAACCCAAGTAGAGAATGAGTTACCTGAGATTAAAGATTTCGCCGCCTACGAGGCCGAAAAAGTCAAAGGGGCGATTCGTACCGACTTTGTGTTATCGGCGGAAATTATTGCCATTACCCTTGGTATCGTGGCGGACAAATCCCTATCGACACAGTTTTTTACGTTAGCTGTCATTGGGATAGTCATGACCATAGGCGTGTATGGCTTAGTGGCGGCAATTGTGAAAATGGATGATGCGGGTTTGTACTTAAGCCAACGTGAAGGCGCCTCTGTATTAACTCAAATGAACCGTAAATTAGGTTTTGGTTTATTGAGTGCAGCTCCCGTATTAATGAAAAGTTTAACGATTATTGGCACGGCAGCCATGTTTATGGTGGGCGGTGGGATTTTAACTCATGGCCTACACCTGGTCGGCGAGCAAATCCACCATGCTGAACAAGCGGTTGCTGCCATAGGTGTTGTTGGACCTGTGTTTGCTGTGCTCACGCCAAGTATTCTTAATGGCTTATTTGGTGTCGTTGCTGGCGCTGTTGCACTTATTGCGATGACTGGAATACAGAAATTGCGTAGTTAACTAGCTGCGCGCATCAACCATCAAGGATGAGCACGATGAAGTTAATGAAGTACTGTGTCTCCCCGAGTAAGTTGGCTTGGTTACGTAAAGAGTTTGGCAAAGATGCCGATGGGTTAATGGCGGCAATGGATGCTGCTGGCACGGCTTATCTTGATAACCTCAATGCCTCGACTGAGTCGCTGAAAAGTGAGCGGGTATCGGCCGAGGCTGAAAATGCGATTAAAGCTAAAACTCAACTTCAAGCGCAGCGTCAGTGGGCATATTTGTGGCTGCAGCAACGTATCACTTTGACTACACGTATTGATGATATTGAACTTGCAGCGTTAGCCGCTTTTGAATTTCAACATGTCCGCATCGAGGTAGTTGAGCCGTCGGAGTTTAATACAGTATTAGCACTATTACAGGCTGAGCAAGTCTTAGGTTTTGATACTGAAACCCGTGCAAGCTTTGAGCGCGGCGTGCAACATCCCTTGAGTCTTATTCAAATCGCGACAGTGGATACCTGTTATTTATTTCAGCATGCCATTTTGGGCGAGCAATTCACCCAGTTAAAAGCCTTATTAGAAGATGAAACCATACTCAAAGTCGGGGTTGGTTTACGCAGTGATGCACATGCTCTCAGGCGACAATGGGGCATTAATGTCGCATCAACATTAGATTTAAATTGGGCACTGGCTCAACTTGGAGCGGAGAAGGAAATGGGGACGCGCCAGTTAGTTGCGGCGCTTTTGGGTGTTCGTATCGACAAACCTAAAAAAGTCACCTTATCGAATTGGCAGCTCGTGCCTTTATCCAGTGCGCAAATTCATTATGCCGCCGCCGATGCCTTGGCCGCACTCAAATGCTTCAACGCGCTAATCACTCAACTGACACCCTTTTATCATGCATCGAGTGCCGCAAAAGCCGCATTATTAATTCCTTCAAGTTTGATAATGCCATTGGCGAAATATTTTAAGGATGCAGAATGAAACACAAAACCCAAGATGCCGCAAAAGTTAAAATCATGCCATTACATTCGGATGCGAGCGCACAAGGCACCAGTACTTTAGGTTTGATTTACCGCGTACTTGGCATGTTGCTTCTGTTAAGTGTTATCACTTTTGGGATTAATGCTTGGGCATAGATAGCGGTATTGCCAGCAGTCGAAAATAAAGGAGAACACTATGTTAGATGCTATTTGTGAACTCGAAACAGAGGATCATTTAATTGCGAGAACGACTTATAGTGTTTTTAAGTTTCAACAATTACCCGATGAGGATATCGAGCGTTTGCGGCAATGGTTAATTTGCCCCGCCTGCGGTGGTAAAGCATATTTCCGTAAAGCCTCAAAAGACGGTAAAGCCGCTTGTTTTGGCTCGCGATATTACCAAGCCGATTGCATTGAATTTAAACCTTCGGCACAAAAGTCCCGTGAGGAGCAAGATGCCATTGAAGTGCAGCAACTGCTGGTGGACGCCGATGCTTTAATGATCGATTTTAGTCGTAAACCTCGTCGCCATACGCCTGTAAACAAAGCTTCGACTGCACAGGCATTAAGCAGCAAGACTGAGCCAACGCCTAAATTGTCCTTTATGCCTGAGTCATCGAAAGTGTCTATTGCATCGTCAATGGATGATCGGATACAAGAGTCGAAAACAGGCTACCAAGTTAACACCGCTGAACATACCACTGAAAAACGAGTGCCCAGCCAAGGGCTCGAAAAGTTACTCCACAGTTTATTGCGCGGTACAGATTTGGCGAAATCGGATCTCTGGGTATACACAGACGCTGAGCGAAAATACCGTTGGCGGGCGAAGAACCTGTTTGTCAATTTTGCCGATGCGGACCCAAGCGACAATAAACCCCACATGTATTGGGGCACGATATCCCACACTGACCCGACGATGAGTTGGCTTAACCCCGCCGACAGCAAAGATATCGGTATTCCTATCGATGGGATAAAGCAACCATTATTAGCGCAATTTGAAATAGAAGATAAACGCTGCTTTGAAGGTGCGGGTTTGATTTTATTTGGTAAATGTTTTTGGAATAAAGAAAAGACCCGCAAAATTATTCAGCTATGGAATAACGATTTGCAGCGGATTTTTATCTCAAAGTTGGAAGATTAATTGGCTTTGGGGAGAGAAACTAAAAAGAGGGGGAGAAAAGGGGCTATTCCCGACGCACAAAAGCGTTACAGCAAAAGTCCCTATCTATATCACGCAGATGAAAGCGCTTACTTGCCGCAGCACTTCTTGAATTTTTGACCGCTACCACAAACGCAAGGCTCGTTACGATTCGGTTTTTTCTCGAAAGTCGTGGTCTTAGGCTTATTTAATAAACCTTCTAATTCAACAATATCTTCAGCGACGTCGGCATTGACTTCGATATTGGCGAACAGTTGGTGTTCGGCAACAATCGCGGTAACTTCGAGTTTACGCGCTTCGTCGGCAACAATTAATTGTAATGGTAATGCTTCTGTACCCGGTTTAGCGGCACGCTTAGTGTTGTAGCCATAGCTTTCGTGCTTCGGCTTAGGGGTTTTACGACCCTTGAAGAAAAATTTGTCAGACATGAGTGGTTCCGTCGAGCTGTGTATGAAATTGACGATGCTTATACTATAAAACGCCGATTTTATAAATCGAACTCAGATCTTTTTTCGATAAATGCGCGTCTTTAACCCTTAAGCACCTCAAAATGGCCGAAACGGCACACTTATTCGACGTCATCAAACTGATTTGTTGTGGGATCATTTAGTCGAGTTACTATTAACCTATGGGCTCTAAACTAAGTATCTACTACGTCATATCGCTAATATGCGATGGCTTTTTAATCTCAGTGGCAGTTAAATCAACTGCAATAGCCTAACTTGTTTGAAAAACCTTCAGTTAATGAGTTTTGCCATAAAAAGTACTTTACCTTTGGAAGTGCTTTTAGCATAATGCCCCACGTCAACAGGGGTGTAGTTCCAATTGGTAGAACAGCGGTCTCCAAAACCGATGGTTGCGGGTTCGAGTCCTGCCACCCCTGCCAAATTCTAGAAGGCCTAGCAGAAATGCTAGGCCTTTGTCTTTTCTAGCTTTCCTAATGTTTTGTTTCATCAACTACCTGCCATATCCAGCTTCCTATACTTCTAATAATTTCTCTCGGTGACCAAACGGTGACCAAACGGTGACCATTGCTAGGTGTACTGGTCAACCCAAACTGGACACTTTTAGTTGAGAATTTTCAAACTCTACAGGTGACAGATCACCATTAGCAGAATGAAGTCGCTCCAAGTTGTAATATTTCATGTAAGCAGTCACATCTTGCTTCATAAACTCCCTTGTTGGTTGATTAACTTTAAAAATCCAATCGTGTTTTAAGCTGCCAAAGAATCGCTCAACAACGGCATTATCCCAACACGCTCCCACATCACCCATGCTGGCTCGGATACCATAGCTCAATAGCAGCCTACCGAATTGCTTACTGGTATATTGCGAGCCTCCCCCGGTCACTGTGAAATACCAGCCCTCTGGCCGGTTGGCGCAGGTTGTAGGCTTTTATTAATGCCTTAGATATCAAATCCGTGGTCATGCGTTTGTCTATGTGCCATCCCACAATCCGGCGTGAATATAAATCCATCACCACAGCTAAATACATCCAGCCCTCACCCGTCTTTAGTAGAGTAAGAGGCAGAGCGTAGTCGAACTATTTCTCTGCTTCTCCTCTCCGAACCGTACGTGCACCTTTCAGCGCATACGGCTCTCCGCTTAATTGTGGCTAACAGCCATGGCAACATCGCTATAGCGAGACGTGACAGTATTTCTAATTTCATCTCTGAGGTAGGGGTTTGCTTCTGGTGATCGCCATCTAAAGGGTAATTTAGGGCTACTCACTAATCTAAATAGTGACGCGCCACATAAATTTCCACGATTGCTTTTACCAAATAACACCCATGTCGTTGCCTGATTTGGTGTCGGACGTTTGATCCATTTCATCATTAACGATTTAATAGAACAACGATATTTCCTAGCCAACCACTTAGCGAGTTTCCAGAAAATAATACGATCAATTTTGCTGTAAACTTTCGCGGTGTAATCAGTATGTCGATAAAATTGTGCCCAACCCTTAAGTTTGCGATTGAGTTGTTCCACTTTGTCTATCTTGCTACAGCTATGATCCCCTGATAAAGCCTGACTCAATGAATGAGAAAATGCTTTGGCTTTACCGTTTGGAATACCAGACACCACTCGCATATTTCCCTTAGGTCCACGCTTTCGAATGATCCTATGTCCGAGAAATATAAAACCGTCATTCACATGTGTAATATGAGTTTTATCCATATTTAACGTGAGTTGCAGCTTACCTTCTAAGAAGTGTCGACATTGGTCCCGAATTGCCTCTGCTTGTTGTTTATTGCCTTTGACAATCACTAGAAAGTTATCAGCATAACGGCAATAAGCAACGGCAGGTTTCCATTGTCTGTTTTCCTCAACCGCAGGTTTTCGCTTGATTTTGATACTGTGGTTCCAGTACCAGCGGTCTTTACGGGCTTTCTTGCTCAAGTAACATTTATCCAAATATTGATCGAACTCATTAAGCATTATGTTTGACAATAACGGAGAAATTACACCACCTTGTGGTACGCCTTCGCTTGTTGCACAAAATAGGTTACGTTCAATGTGTCCAGCTTTAATGAAGCGCCAAAGCAAATCATTAAATCGACGGCAGTTGATCCGTTTACGAACACATTTCATCAATAATCGATGGTGAACTGTATCAAAATAGCTTGATAAGTCTCCTTCAATTATCCAGCGACCTCTGGGCTCATTGGATTCGGTCATTTGTAGTTTAACCGTGCGAATGGCGTGATGGACACTGCGCTCTGGTCTAAAGCCATAGGACAACGAATGAAAATCATTTTCCCATATCGGCTCCATTGCCATGAGCATGGCACGTTGAACTATTCTGTCCCTAAGCGTTGGTATACCTAAAGGACGTAGCTTTCCATTGGCCTTGGGGATATAGATCCGTCTAGCAGGCATCGGTTGATAGTTACCTGACAGCAGATTATTTCTGATCTCATCAAGATAACCAGCCAAATTAGCCTGTATATGAATCTTTGTTATTCCATCAACACCAGGCGTTTTAGCACCTTTTGAAGAAAGCGTTACTTCAGCCGCTTGGCGAAGCCAATGCGGGTGACTGATAAGGCGCAGCAGTCGATTAATACGACGCGTTTTATCGGTTGCTGTCCATGTTGCTAATTTACGTTGCTGTTCGCTGATTATCAAAGGTCTTCACCTCATTAAGGTCAGGTAATTTGCTTACGCAAATCAATTAAACTGTGTCCTGAAGGATCCCCTCATAAATCAGCCATAGCATAGCCATATTTGAGCAACTGATTGGCGAATAATACCCAGGCCGCCAGCAATTCTTTCTCCGTGATTTGATAATCAGGCCGCCTGAGTACCTCCAATCCCAAGCGAATCGTTGAGAGTACCGTTCGATGCCCAATGGTATTGGCCTGAAAATGCTTATCCCAGCCCTGTTGCTGTGCGTGTAAACCAACTAGCCACAACAGGCATTGAACCATCA